>CAMDHO010000009.1 GCA_945898205.1 Chlamydia trachomatis
TCACAGAGAGTAAAAACAAGCTCTGCCCCAAATCTTAGAAGCCGATCTTTATGAGTGACAATAAGTCTTTTAATTTTCTTTCCTAAGATAGCATCTAAAAGATTTTTTAGTCCCTTTTTTTTATAATTCATTCCAGACCCTAAATCGGATATGACTTCCTAGTTCCATCCGCGGGCAGCACAATAAATAGAAAGAACCTCTTTCTGTCTTTGTAGATCTTCCTTTTGATCATGGCTTGAAACTCTTGCATAGGCATATGTGAGTGTCGATTCTTTCGACGACACCCCAAGTAGACGATCTAGGTCGTAATAACGAGTGCCCCCTTCTGTTTTTTTATCAGGCAAAAGCTGGCCTGATCGCTCCCATCTGCGGAGCGTTTGAACTGTCACACCAAGGATTTTAGAGGCTTCGCCAACTTTAATTAATCTATTCATTTAAATAGACACCATGATAAATGATGACATTTTTGCAAGCAGTTAAAAGCCCCTTGCTTTTTAGAGGAAAGTAATCCTTGAATGCATTCAAGGCAAGTGCCAGAGCAAAGTTCTCCTTATGCAATTTCAATTGTAGTTTTTTAATAAATTGCTTTTTATATGCGTTTAGTTTTAAACGGGTATTTAGATGCAAAATTATTTAATTTCTTAAAATCTTAAGAAGATTGGCTATATATGAATCAATTAAAAATCCCACCTCTTTGGATTTTACTTCTTTTGGTATCTTTTCCGTCCATTGCGGCGGTATTATTTACTCCAGCTTTACCCGAAATTGCGCAGAAATTACAAATTAGCAATTCCCAAGCTGAATTTACAATTACGATATTTCTTATAGGATATGCAATAGGCAATCTTCCCTATGGGCCTATTTCTAATCGATATGGAAGAAAATTGGCCGTTTATATAGGGATTATACTTGCACTTATCGGAGCTATTCTAATTGTAGTTGTAAATTATATTCCAATCTTTTGGCTTTTTATTTTAGGACGATTTCTCATGGCTCTTGGAAGCTCGGCAGGGTTAACTATTGCTTTTGCGATTTTAGGAGACACTCATCAAAAAGAAGCTCTGACCAAAAAAATCACTTACTTTATGCTCGTTTTTGCAATAGGGCCGGGTCTTGCTGTTGCGTTAGGGGGTATTTTGACAACCCAATTTGGATGGGCTAGCTGTTTTTATTTTCTAATTGCCTACAGCTTATTTTTACTTGTGGTAACTAAATTTCTTCCAGAAACAAATAAAGAAATAGATGAAAAAGCATTGACTATTAGCAAAATAAAATCTGGATATTTGGCAAAGATAAAAAATAAGAGACTGATTACTTCAGCTTTATTGATGGGGTGTGGAGCTTCTTTCATCTATTTATTTGCATCAGAAGCTCCATTTATAGGAATCAATCGAATCGGATTAACGCCAACTTCCTACGGGCTTTTAAATTTTATTCCTCCAATTGGGATGATTCTTGGATCTTTATTTGCAAACTTTCTTGCAGGGAAAAAAGATCCTCTTTTTGTAATTTTACTCGGAGTTTTCATTTCTTTTTTTGCTTCTCTTATTATGTTAACTCTATTTTTATTAGATTATGTAAATATAACGTCGCTATTCCTTCCTATGCCTTTTATCTACATAGGAATTTCGTTAGTCTTTTCGAATGCTTCGTCGATTGCGCTGACTCATTCGAAAAACAAGTCTAATGGGTCAGCAATGATGAATTTTATTAATATAGCAACTTGTGTAACGATTCTTTCTGCAGTAGAGTCAATCGCTACGCATCAAATTTTTTTAATGCCTCTTGTTTTTTCTTTTGTAGCGCTCTTAATGATGTTTTTTAAAAAAAGACTCTCGCTTTTATTAAGCAATGTTTAAATATTTGGCTGATTCAAATGTGTATTTCATAAGAGTTAGTATCCAGACAGTTTTTAAGATGGTTGAACTTTTTTGACTTGTTTGCAGATTTCAAGCATTTCTAGTGGAGTCAGAGGTTTATATAAATTAAGATTTTTTGATGTACAACTTGTCCAAGTTTTGAGGGTTCTTCCTCTATCTGCTTTACTACATTCGTATCTGTACCATAAAGGATACATAATATTCCAAATTTCCGGAGAAATAGCTCTTGTAAAAGCAAATTGCTCGCGAATTATTTGAGAACGTTTGTAGCTTAGAGCGATATTTACAATGCATCCTAAGAGGATAGCCCCTAAAAATGCCAGATTAAGTCCAGGAACGAAAAGTGCGGTTGTTATCAAAACAGCAGAAGCAATAGTCATCACTAGATTAGCTATACTTAACATTTTGGCTTTTTTAGGAACTATAGAATCTGGGCATTGAAAATCTTTATAAACCTGATAAGCAGCGGATATTACAGAGGCTCCAATGAAGATAGGGGATAGATAGGTGAGAACTGTTGCTGCAGTTTGCAATGAAGGGGTCGCTAAAGCCAAGAAGCCAAGAAGCTTGGCTGCTACAGCAGCTGTTATACCTACGACGGCAGTTGTTGTAAGAGCTGTTTGAATGCGATCTCTAGGGAGATTCTTTTCCCAATTAGCCAGAATTTCTGTTTTGGATTCGTTGAGAGTTTTACTCGGAATTTTATCTAAAAGATAGTCGATAAAATCAATAAATATAGGGTTAGCATACAGAGTTTCTTCTGATATTTTTAGAAGCTGCTCTTTTTTTGAATATTTTTGATAATATGTCTCGAGCATTTGAGCTGTTTTTGGGTCTGTCTCCGCTTTTTGTATCCAATGTTGTAATGCAAGTACATCAGGTACAACATCTACGATATGTGATTTTGTATGCATATAAGTAGCGGCAGCAACAAGAGGTACAAACCCAGTCCAAAAGGCTGCCGTTGAAATAGCGATATCTTGTGCTGGAAGACCTGTTACAGCGCTCATTTGTAAGGCGAAATTGGCGAAATCATGGCCATTTTCCGCAGCTTTTTCCATTTGATTATGATTCATCATAGCGGCGCTAATTGGATAGGTAGCGGCTGTCATATTATTGAGAAGTCCAAAAGTAACCATCGTATTTCCCAATATAGGAGAACGTTTTCTTAACTGCATTCCCCCAGTTACAGCAAGTGTATCAACTGCAAGACCTGGAAGTGAACCGGCAACCGAAATCCAGGCAGATTGCCCTTCTGCTCCCATTTTTTGACCTATCTCATTCGGGCTGTCGGAAGAGCTGTGAAAAGTTGTTCCTCCACTTGGAGAAAAGAGCCATTGATAAAAATTGATAAAACCTTCTTTAAAGGAACCAGAATTTGTCATTTTATCGAAATTATCCCATGCGGGTATTTGATATGTAGGATGAGTTGATGCAGAAGTTAGCTCACATCCTAAAAGTCCGTGCCCAACTACCTCATGTAATCCCGTAGCAGCTCCGGTAGTTTCTGCTAAAATAGAGGTGGTTATTCCTGCACCGATTCCTGTAATTGTTTTTAGGCCCCAATTCAAAGTCGGAGATCCATCTTTATAAGTGCAAAATGCAGAAACTTTAGCATTGCGAAACATTTCTGGAATTTTAGAGGAAACTAAAGTTTTATGTGATTCAATTTCTAAATGCGTTGATGAGCTTTTAGTTTCGTTAGTAATGTTTTGCATTTATATTGTTCCATGATATAGTTGCGTATTATTATATCTAGATATTAACTTAATTGATACGAGAACTAATTAGTTTGTTGATTTGTTCGACTTGTACTAATAAATCAAATTTTAATGCAGCTGTTTTGTGTGAAGCTTGTTTGTGAAAACAGAAACGTCATGGTTTTTTAGATAATTTATTTGTGCAAATTTAAATTACACTTAAGATATGCTAGTCTATAAAGAAAAATTGGAATCTAGTCTATGAAAGCGATGCATAAAATAGTGGTTAAAGTAGGAACTAGTAGTTTAACGCAGGGAGATAAAAAGTTGTCTCGTCGTTATATGTTAGGGCTTGTTCAGCAGTTAGCGCATTTACAAAATCAAGGGATAGAGGTAGTTCTTGTTAGTTCCGGTGCTATTGCTGCGGGAAGAGAACTTTTAAATTTTCCGAAAATAGATAGATCGTTACCCTCCAAACAAATGTTTTCCTCTATTGGACAGGTGAAATTAATGCAGACTTGGTCAGACTTGTTTTCCTTATTTGATCTTCATGTAGGTCAGGTTCTTCTGACAATAGAAGATTTCTCTAACCGCAAGCGATATCTTAATGCTAGGGATACATTACATTGTTTATTGAAGCATCAGGTCATTCCGATTATTAATGAAAATGATACCGTTGCTACAAAAGAAATACGTGTTGGAGATAATGACAATTTAGCAGCTCTGGTGGCAAATTTAATTGAAGCAGATGCAGTTATTCTATTAACAGATCAAGAGGGACTTTTTACTGCGGATCCTCGATTAAATAGTGAGGCTAAGCTAATTCCTATTGTAAAGCATATTGATGGATCAATTTTTGCTTTAGCAGGAGGTTCGTCTACAGCTTTTGGAACAGGGGGAATGACTACAAAAATTGAAGCTGCTCAGATAGCCTCTCGTTCCGGTACTCGCACAATTATTGCCCCCGCTTCCCGCCCTAATGTTTTAATAGATATTGCTTTAGGAAAACAAATAGGAACGACATTTTTAGCAGAAATAACTAGTCGTGAAAGTCGAAAACGTTGGCTATTATCAGAAAAAAAGAAAGGGATGATTCATGTAGATGCGGGGGCTGCTTTGAAAATTATGGATCATGGAGCTAGTCTACTATCTTCAGGAATTAGTAAGACAACGCAATCATATGATCGAGGGGCTACCGTAGAAGTCATAGCGCCGACTGGAGTTGCTATTGCAGTGGGCATTACTAATTATAGCAGTCAAGATGTGGCTCAGTTAATCGGAAAGCAATCTGAATGCATAGAAGAGATTTTGGGCTACAGTTACGGCTCAGAAATAATCCATCGTACAAATATGACCAGAATCAATAGTAGTAAGGAATTAACAGAATGAATGCGGATACTGATTTAAAAAAAATGGCAAGGACGAGTAAATCTCTAACATTTGCAATGGCAGCAGCCTCGAGTGATCAAAAGAATAATGCACTAGGGTCTATAATTGAGAACTTGAAACAAAATCAAGCCCTTATTCTTCAAGCTAATGATCAAGATATAGCTCTAGCAAAAGTAAATGACCTTAGTGAAGCATTGTTAGAGAGGCTATCCTTAAAGAATAAATTAGAGGGCATTATTCATGACATTGAACAAATTATTGACCTGCCAGATCCTATTTGGAAAAAAACTGATGAGAAAAGATTACCTAATCAGCTTCTTTTAGCAAAATATCGAACTCCCATTGGTGTAGTTGGAATAATCTATGAATCACGGCCAAATGTCACAATTGATGTTAGTGCATTATCGATTAAATCAGGAAACTGTGCAATTTTACGAGGAGGATCAGAAACTCTTCGTACGAATCGAGCTTTGCTTGAAATCATTCAAAAATCTTTAGGGTCAGCCGGACTTCCCCCTTGTGCTATTCAGTTAATTACGAGTTCAGACCGTCTTCAAGTCAAAGAGTTAATTCAGCTTCATGAGTTTATAGATTTAATTATTCCTCGAGGCAGTGCATCTTTACAAGATTTTTGCCGTCAAAATAGTATGATTCCTGTGATTACAGGAGGTGTTGGGGTTTGTCATTTATTTGTAGATGAATCAGCTGATTTAGAGCGTAGTTTAAAAGTGATTTTAAATGCCAAAATACAAAGACCTACCGTCTGTAATGCTTTGGATACGCTGTTAGTTCATTCAGCCATTGCCCGTATATTCATTCCTAAAGTAATAGAGGCACTTGCTAGTAAAAAGGTAATTTTTAAATTAGATCAAAAGGCTTGGGGGTTAGTTCAAAATCCTTTATGTAAGCTTGCCGTAGAGGGGGATTGGGATACGGAATGGCTAAGTCTTGTTTTAGGGGTAAAGCTAGTAGAGGATTTAAATGAAGCGATTGACCATATTCATTTACATAGTACAGGACACAGTGATGGTATTTTAACCGAAAATCAACAACATGCAGAACTATTTATAAAAGTAATTGATTCAGCAGCGGTATATGTAAATGCTTCAACGAGGTTTACAGATGGTGGGCAATTTGGTTTGGGTGCCGAAGTAGCTATTAGTACTCAAAAACTACACGCTAGGGGTCCCATGGGATTAGAAGAGCTAACTTCTTATAAATGGGTTGTTATAGGAGATTATCAAGTTAGAGATTCTTGAGATTGAAGAGACTATGGCCTTCGTTTTCGAAGGCCATATTTTTTTTTCTATAAAAGTTATAAGGTTAGATTGAAAGCCTCTTCATATTTGCCGGCTTCTATATATATTTGAATAAGCTCGGGATTGAATGCTTCGAATTCCAGGCCTAATGCATCCTCTTGCCCAGCGATAGACTCTTTTTCTTTAGCTTGAATTAAAGATTGAATGAGAGATGCTTTAGTTTGATTGCTGGGGATCCTTCTAAAGAGATCTTTAGCCAGTTCGTGTGCTTTGTTTTGAATTAATGTATTAATGAGAGAAATTTGATCGTCAATTTCTAAAGATAAAGAAAAAGCAAGATTGTTTTGATTAGATTTAATGAATTCTAGGTAAACAGGAGTTCGTTCTGTTGGAGAGGTAATTGTCTTAAGTAGGTTTTCTGCATAGATAAATTGAGAATGTGCGATGAACTGGCAGCAGACCCATTGTTTGATAGAGTCATTTGTTGTTTTAGCAAGAATTAAAGAGGCATCAAATTGCTCTTGATTTATAAAAAAATAGATTATAGAACTTTTTATAAGGTCGGTGCATTCTTCTCTAGGAATTTTGGATTCTTTAAGAATTTCGGAAAAGTCGAGTTTTGCAAAAGCTATAGCTAAGCCAGTTAAGGGAGGCCCTTTAGATTCTAATAGTTTTGATGCTAAGTCAAATCTTTGCGTTTGAATGAGCTTATTTAGACATTTATGGTAGAGCTCGTCAGATATATTTCTATTTTGAGCCTTAAAAAAGTTGCAAAGATCCTCTCCATTATTTCTAGAGCATAAGATGTCAAAAACAACAAAAACACCTAATTCATTTCTCATCAATTCGTGCTCTGTAGGATTATACAGGTAGCTTGTGGATGTTGAATCAATAAAGGGAATAATCCCTTCATATCGGGCTTCTTTAATCCAATTAACAAAGATTGAATATGCATTTCTAAATCGAGCCAGTTCAGGCTCTTTTTGTATGAAAGAAAGAGCCTCAGGAAATTTTTTTTCAGATAAAAAAGTCATGAGTTGAGGGAATTTTTTTTCAGGATCGATTGTTCCTTCATTTTCAGGTTTTCCCAAAGAAAACAAGAGAGATCTTCTGTCTGTATCGGATGTAATAGTATCTAAAAGAGGGCTGTTGAGAATTTCTAGGATTTCTAGGTTTTTTGATCGCTCATTTATTTTATAAAGATAATGAACTAGCATGAGAAGCAGTTTAGGACTTTGGGGAGATACTCTATGTATAATTTCAGATAACCTTTGCTTTCTTAAAGAGTCGTTTGGGATTTCAAAAGCAATCCTAATTTCTTGGATATTACCAATGGCTTGCGTGTATTCAGGGGTGTCAAAGGTCGGTATAGTTGTTATATGTGGGGATAATAGATAAACTCTAATAATTAAAGAGAAAAGGTCTATATTGCTAAGGATTGAAGGAGGATGCATTAGCGCACTTCTAAAGACACTAGAGGATTTGAATTCCTCTAAAGGGGTTGCTATGGAGCTGCTTATTCTCGAGACCAAGGAATTGCTATCTGTTGTCGAATGAACTAGTCGATGAGGAGCTATTCTAAGATCCGATGAATCGGTGGGAATGTCTTGAGAGCATAAAATTTCCCAGCTGTTGCTAGAATTGAGAGCCTTACGTTGAGTAGCTTCCATATCAGTTTCTCCTTTAAGTTTTCTTAATGTAAAATTTTTTTAAATCTTATCATTTTGATTAAAAAAAAGCTCCTAGAATTTTTCTTAAGTGCCTGTGAGTATTTCTTTTACTTAATTGTTTTTATGATTCCAACGGTCAATTATAAAACATCTGACTTTTCAGATTTGTATTTATGATATGGCTAAAAGTTAGTCATAAGTTGTAATGCTTTTTTAGGAATAAGGAAAAGTTTTTTAATATATGTATCTACATAAAAAATAATATATTGAATTTTTCTTTATTCTTTTTTAGAGTCCTATGCTAGGATGCAAATCCTACTATCGTTAGGATAATGTGTTACTACAGGAGAGAACTATGAGAAAGAATGAATTGAAATGGGTTTCAGCTTTGATGGCAACTGTTTTTGTCCCTTTATTAGCTTATTCAGATCAACCCATGAATAATATGAATGCTTATCAACAATCAGCAGCGCAACAGCCAGGTTATGAGGCTGGAGAAATGGTTAGATCGGGACAAATGCCAGCTGGTTATAACCAAACTGCTTCTTATGTATGCGATAACAATTGGGATATATTTGTAACCGCAGACTATATTTATTGGGCGTGGAATCAAAGCACGTTACAACTGGGTACAATAACGACTCAATCTACAGGAACTTCAACAGATACAGTTTATACAAATGATGCGATTTTCCAAAGTCCTGGTTATACATCGGGATTCCAGACTGGTATGGGATTCAATATGAAGGGTATGGATAATTGGAGTATCTATTCTGAGTATACCTGGTATAAGAATACAGATGATCAAGACTTTACTGGAACATCTGTTAATCCTATTGTTTTAAATTCATCCCAATTTAGAGCGGATAGTTTTACGTCAACGACTCATATAGAAGGAACTTTAACTTCTAAGGTTAAAATGGGATTTCAAGCTTTAGACTTCTTAGCTCAAAGACCTTTTTATTTTGGAAAAAAATTAACGGCTGCTTTTTCTACTGGGTTAAGAGCTCAATGGATTAGTCAAAAATATACTAAAACCTCTCCGTTACTTACTGATGTTAATACAGGCACTACACTAGATGATATTGAATCTATAGCTAAACAGACAAGTTGGAGTTTAGGGCCTAAGTTTGCTTTAAACTCAAGCTGGTTGCTTGGATATGGCATCAAAATGCTTGGAAATATAGCTCAGAGTGCGTTATATACTAGTTATAATACATCAAATTCGTATAATTATATACGCTCGAATGGAACGTCTTCTTCAGATTCTTATCTAGGGTTGCAGAACTATGGAACAATAAGTCCTGTTACAGAGGCTTTTCTGGGGTTAGCCTGGGGATCATATTTCAGTAATGATAATTTCCACATAGATCTATCCATTGGTTATGATTTCAATATATACTGGAATTACAACATGGCTTATACGGCATATAGTCAAACGGAAGGTAATATGTATTTACAAGGTATGAATGCCCAGCTACGTTTGGATTTCTAATATAAAACGCATTTTATAGACTGACACTTACTTCTAGATTCTCTAGAAATGAGTGTCAGTCTTATGTTTTTTAACCGGTCTTATGTAATTCTTTATTTTACGATGTCTAGAAATTTTTTTGTCGTAAGGTTTTTTTCTTTTTCATTTAAATTGAATAACCTGTCTAGGCTGAAATTAGTCTTCTGTATTTTTACGTCTTGAATAAAATGAACTTTTATGGCAATAATATTCGTGACATTTTATATTTATATGTAGAAGGTTGGAATTAATTTTTTAATTAAATTAAGCAGGGGATTTAGATGTTATGAGGAAATTGATTCAAGGAATTATCGACTTTAGGGAGTCTCTGTCAGATGAAAAGAGAGCTCTTTTTGCAGCCTTAGCCCTAGGGCAAAAACCGGATACCTTATTTATTGCTTGTTCTGATAGTCGAGTGGTTCCAAATCTTTTTGCTTCTAAAAACCCTGGAGATCTATTTGTTTTACGAAACATCGGAAATTTGGTGCCCCCAGCATTTGCCTCAAATCAAGACCATAGTTCTTCTGCAGTCATCGAATTTGCCGTTTTCACTTTAAATGTATCTGATATTATTATTTGTGGTCATTCTGAATGTGGAGCAATGCAAGCCTTGTTAGGAGGGGTAGATAATCCTTGTTGCTCGCATCTCAAATCGTGGTTAAAGCATGGAGAGGAATCTCTAAGGAAATTAAAGCAAGGGTTTGTTATTGACCCCGATTTGTCAGAGCATAATCAACTTTCTCAAGTGAATGTATTACAGCAAATGCAACACATAGCAAGCTATCCTTTTGTTCAAGAGCGATTAGAAAAAAAACAGCTCAGAATACATGGTTGGTGGTTTGATATTGCTCAGGCACATGTGCATTGTTATGAGCCAGACCTGAACCAATTTGTTTTAATCGATGAAAAAGAGGGAAGGTTAATCTTAGAGAGGTTGGGTTAGAGTTAGAGATTTCCAACAACAAATTTAATGCCTAGATCTATCTTTTAGAATCCAAAACGGATCTGCCCTCCATATTTCTGATCGCTTTACTTCTGCCCAAACTCTCCATTCTAGTAAATGTTCATTGTCAATTGATCCTTCCACATGAAGCCTGTTAGCATAACACTAGATGAAACAAGGCTACGATTCGGAAAATACCCAGTGACTGTAAATGGGGAATCTGTGTCTACGAACTCTGGGGTATATTCAGATTCCTTAACGCGAACTTCTCTGATCTAAGAAATTTAAGGGGATAAGATCATACTCCTACCCACCAGCAGTTGAGGGCGACCCTATTTCTGATTTATAAGGTAGAATTTTAGGGCAATAGTTCATTTGTTCATTCTTTTTGCGTAAGATAGAAAAATTTTACTCGGAGCTTTTCTTTAAATAGTGTTCTTCATTATCTCTTAATTTTCAAAGACTTTGACTGTAATGCTTAGACGAGGTTCGCTGAATATTTACAGCCGGGTTAGTTTAATTTAAGCTTATGTCATTGAATCTATAGGACATAGTAGAGCGTCTTAGCAAAATCGCAATAGCTATATAAGAAAACTATTCAGATATGTATAATGTTGTTTTTTTCATTTAACAGTTTAAGAATACAAAAATGACAGACGTATTAGATTCTTTTTCAGACGAGATAGCTAAAAGACGAACTTTTGCTATTATTAGCCATCCTGATGCAGGGAAAACAACTTTAACAGAAAAACTTCTTCTTTATTCTGGAATGATTCAGACAGCGGGCCTTGTAAAAGGACGGAAAGGTCGAAAAGCTGCAGCATCTGATTGGATGGCCATGGAACAGGAACGGGGGATTTCTATTACATCTTCTGCCATGCAATTTGTGTATAAAGGAGTAAAAATAAATGTTCTAGATACTCCTGGGCATGAGGACTTTTCAGAAGACACGTATCGTACTTTAACAGCGGCAGACTGTGCTATTATGGTGATTGATGCATCTAAAGGGGTTGAAAAACAAACAAGAAAACTCTTTGAAGTCTGTAGGTTAAGAAAGATACCTGTTCTTACATTCATTAACAAAATGGATATGCCAGGAATGGATCCATTAGAGTTGATGAATGAAGTAGAAAATGTTTTGCAAATCCATTCTTGTGCGATGAACTGGCCTATAGGTAGTGGAAAAGAATTTCAAGGGGTTGTAGATAGAAACACTCAGGAATGTGTGTTTTTTACTAAAACTTCTTATGGGGGCGCTCAAAAAGCGGAGACAGATCGCTTGCCGTATAAAAGCGACGAGGCACGAGATAAAATTGGAAAACCTAACTATGAAGAACTATTAGAAGAACTAGAATTATTAGAACTTGCCGGCAATCCCTTTTCATTAGATGACTTCTTAGCCGGTAAAGTGACACCTGTTTTTTTCGCTTCGGCTTTGACGAACTTTGGAGTGGAGCCATTTTTTGATGCCTTTATTAAATTAGCCCCATGTCCTCATGCAAGATTAGCAAATCTTGCAGATGGAACCGAGGTCCAAATTGATCCGGAAAAAGACTCTTTTAGCGGATATGTATTTAAATTACAGGCCAACATGGATAGAAATCATCGAGATAATATGGCCTTTATTCGTATCTGTTCAGGGCGTTTTGAAAGAAATCTCATAGTAAAAAACGATCGTGTAGGAAAATCTATTCGCCTTTCACACCCTCATGGAATGGTTGCAGGGGAGCGGACTACTCTTGATTTTGCATATCCAGGCGATGTTATTGGCGTAATTAATCCTGCTTTTTTTGCTATCGGAGATACACTGTCTGTTACGGGTGGGTTTTCTTTTAAACCCCTTCCGCAATTTCAGCCAGAGATTTTTGCGAAAATTTATCCTAAAGATGTAGGGAAAAGAAAGTCTTTTGATAAAGGCGTTGCACAACTTGTTAGTGAAGGTGCGATTCAGATGTTAAAGCCTTATGATGGAATAGGGGATTTGATTTTTGCAGCAGTTGGTCAATTACAGTTTGAAGTAATGCAATATCGTTTAAGAGATGAATATGGGGTAGATACGGCGGTTTCTTTTCTTTCTTACCAGTGTAGTGCATGGATTGTAGGGGATATCAAGACTTTCATAAAATCTTCAAGTTCCGGTGTTGTGCTAGACTTAAAAGGACGCCCAATGGCCCTTTTTGCAGGGGTTTGGGAAAAGCAATACTCTATGAAACAAAATCCGAAGCATGAACTTGTGGATGTTGTTGTTTAAAAAATTTTAAAGGGTGGGTCATGATCAATAGTTTGATTATTAAAAGTAAAAAAGAGAAAAATGCAAATCAAAATCCATTACAACTGCTATTCAATCGCCTTAGACAAAAAGTCGATGCTCTCCAAAAAGAAAGTTTAGAATGCTCTAAAATTTTAGATAAGCACTTAGAGTTCTACGAGAATGAACTTTTCCCAAAAATAAAAAAAACCAGCAATTTATTAAGAGAAGAAATTAAAGTTTTTTATCCTTACCTTGAAGATAAAATGCCTCTTAGAAAAGAAGAAAGATCTGTTTTAAAGCAAGTAATAGTGAATCTTTTTGATAGAATAGCTGATGTCGAAGGGGAGGATATGGAGCTTGATGAAGAACTTTCTGTCATTTTTAAAGCAACAGTTGGATTTTCTTATCAAGAGCAACAAAGTGAAGAATTTGAAGAGTTTAAGAAAGTTATGGAAGCTAAGTTTTCTAGAAACGGGACCCGCATCGATCTAACTGATGTAAAACAGGAAGGCTCTAGAGCGGATGCTATGGAAGAATTAATGAATTCTATGTCCGATCAAGGTGCTTTTGATGAAAAAGAAAAATGCGAGGATGCTAAGGCTCGAAGTAAAAAACAGATAAAAAAAGAAAATCATTTATCTTTAATACAAGATCTTCAAAAAAAAGAAATTCGAACAATCTATAAACAACTAGCAAAGTCTTTTCATCCAGATTTAGAAATAGATCCGGCGGTTAAATTAGAAAAAGAATTGATGATGAAAAAGCTGATTTCTGCATATGAAGAACGCGACCTGCACACTCTTTTATCTATGGAACTTGAAATAAAAGAAGAGCATAATGAAGAGCAACTTAAGGTCTATAATAATCTATTGCAATCTCAAGTAGATACTCTTCAAGAAAAACTGCGATTGATACCAAGAGATCAGAAATATAATAGCTTGCAAAACTACTCAAGTTATCAATGGAAAAAGGGTGATTTTTCTCTAAATAAAATCCAAAAAGAAATAGATGATCAACTTCAATTTCATAACCAAATGATAAATCAGTGTCAGAGTGAAAATGCACTACAGACGATTCGGAAAATGATAGATTCTTATAGAGTTCGGTTTTAATTAGCCAAAATATTTTTCAGCTAATTCTGTATAGGTAATGACTTGCTCCTTTTCCCAGGCGCAGTCTTTACCCAGTTCTTTAGCTAATAGTTTAGCAACTAGCGGAGCCGCCTCTACACTGGCTCTTGCATCTAGTAAAAGGCTTCGAGTCCGCCTTGCTAGCACATCTTCTACTGTTCGTGCCATTTCTTTGCGGGCGGCAAATAAGACCTCCACTTGTTTATAAAAAAGTTTCGGATGGAGTTTTTTTTCTAGAGCAATGCCTTCTTTTTTTATAATGGAATTTAAGATAGGACGATCTGTTCCATAGACACTCCAAGGGTCTTGAGGATCGATGTCTTTTTCAAATCCATGAAGAGGTAGGGTTCTAGTGATGCAGGGATGTTCCGGTAGGTCGCTAATTTGAATGGCTTTTTCAATGACATCTTCTGCCATTTGACGATATGTAGTCCATTTCCCTCCTAGAATGGAAATCATCCCAGACGAAGAAATCACAATTCTATGGTCTCTGGATAAAGAAGAGGTTTCTTTTGTTTCATCTGACTTTACTAGAGGTCTAATCCCTGTAAAGACGCTTAAAATATCAGAAGTTATAGGCTGTTTTGTTAGATAACGACTGGCATATTTTAATAAAAAAGAAATTTCTTTTTTTAGAGCGGTGGGTTCTAGAGTGACTTTAGATACGGGAATATCTGTAGTTCCAACTAGAACTTTATCATGCCAAGGAATAAAAAACACAACCCGGTTATCTTCTGTATGAGGAATTAGGATTGCCGTATTACAAGGTAGAAATTCTCTTGGTAAAACTATATGGGTTCCTCTGCTGGGAACCATTAAAGGAATGGATTTACGATCATCTAAATGACGTATTTGATCGGAAAAAGCTCCAGTAGCATTGATGATAACTTTACTTTTGAGTTTATATTCTTTTCCAGACTCGAGATCTTTAACTTTTACTCCTATGCATCGACCTTGTTTTTTTAAGAAACCAGAGACTTTCATGTAATTTATAAGGACGCCGCCAAGATCTGTAGAGGTTCGAGCTAAACTGATTGCTAGACGAGCATCATCAAATTGTCCGTCATAATAGATCACTCCTCCTCTTAGGTTTTCAGGGTCTAAGGTTGGAAGTTTTTTTAGAGTTTCGTTTTTATTTAAATGTTTGGAGGGTTCTAGTCCAAGGCTTCCTGCAAGAAGGTCGTAAATTTTGACTCCGGTCCCATAAAATGATCCCTCCCACCATTTATAAGTGGGAACTAAAAAGGGTAGTGGATGAACAAGGTGCGGAGCATTTTGGCAAAGGAGCCCTCGTTCTCTTAGGGCTTCGATGACTAAAGATAAGTTGCCTTGTTGTAAGTAGCGTAGTCCTCCATGAATGAGTTTTGTACTTCTACTAGAAGTTCCTTTAGCAAAATCATGTTGTTCTAGTAGAAGGGTTTTAAATCCTCTAGATGCGCTATCGACAGCTGCACCTAAACCAGTAGCTCCTCCGCCGATAATAAGAACATCCCATTGATTCGGAAACTCTTCTAATAATTCTACGTTTTTATCTCGATTCATTGATTACTTTCGTCCCATTGTTGGGTGATTTCTACGGCTTTTTGCCATTTCATATAATTTGCATGAATTTTTTCTACTGTTAAGCTAGGAGTAAATTCTTTTTCTGCTTGCCAGTAAGAGAGGATTTCATTTTCATCGGACCAAAAACCCACAGCAAGCCCGGCTAAATAAGCCGCTCCTAAGGCTGTAAGCTCTGTAATAACAGGGCGAATAACAGGGACGTTAAGAAGATCTGCTTGAAATTGCATCAGTAGATTGTTTTTAACAGCGCCACCATCAACACGAATTTGATTAATTGGAATACGAGCATCTGCTTCCATGGCTTTTAATACATCAGCAACTTGATAAGCGATGCTTTCAACAGCAGCTCTTGCAATATGAGCAGCAGAGGTGCCCCTCGTGATTCCAAGAATCATTCCTCTAGCATAGGGGTCCCAATGAGGAGCTCCAAGACCCGTAAAAGCCGGAACAAAATAAACTCCATTCGTATCAGAGACAGAAGTTGCTAATTCTTCTATTTCGGAAGATTGTTTAATTAATCCAAGCCCATCTCTTAGCCATTGAACAACAGCACCCGCTATAAATACACTGCCTTCTAAGGCATATGCTGTTTTCCCTCGAATGGTATAGGCAATAGTAGTTAAGAGTTTTTTTTGAGAAAATACAGGAACAGATCCTGTATTCATTAATAAAAAGCAGCCAGTTCCATAGGTATTTTTAACCATTCCTTCTTTTAAACAAGCTTGACCTATTAAAGAAGCTTGTTGGTCTCCTGCAATTCCAGCAATAGGGATTTTGCATGAAAAGAATTCTGGAGAGGTTTCCCCGTAAATTTCGCTGCAAGAACAGACTCTTGGCAAGATTTCTTTAGGGATTTCTAAAATATCCAAAAGATCTTCATCCCACTTATGATCGTGTAGATTATAGAGAAGTGTTCTAGATGCATTAGTTGTATCGGTAACATGAACTTTTCCATCTGTTAATTTCCAAACAAGCCAAGAATCTACGGTTCCGAAAGCGAGTTCTCCTCTTTTGGCTTGTTCTAAAGCTCCAGGAACATTCTGTAAAATCCAATAAAGTTTTGTTCCTGAAAAGTAGGGATCCAAAAGAAGGCCTGTTTTTTGATTAAAAAGAGGCTCTAACCCTTTGTTTTTTAGTTTTTGACAAAATTCTGTTGTTCTTCTGTCTTGCCATACGATGGCATTTGCAATGGGAATCCCTGTTGCTTTATTCCAAACAATAGTAGTTTCTCTTTGGTTTGCGATGCCAATTCCTGCGATGTTATTAGCTGAAACATTGCTAAGAGCTAATACTTCGATTGCAACAGCTAGTTGGGTAGACCAAATCTCTTGGGGGTCGTGCTCTACCCACCCAGATCGGGGAAATAGTTGTTTAAACTCCTTTTGAGCTTTAGCTACGATTTGTCCTTTGTGGTCGACTAAAAGGGCTCTAGAGCTTGTTGTTCCTTGATCCAAAGCAAGAATATATTGCATAGACTTCTCCTCTTTTCTTTTTGATTGTTTCTCATTTTTAGCTGTTGCTGTCAATATTTTTATTGAGTAATGTCGGAATCTATATTTTTAATCAAAAAAGAGAGGCAGGCATGAATATTTTTTTAGGCGAGTTAGTTGGGACTTTCTTGATGATTTTGCTAGGCAATGGAGTTGTTGCTAATGTGTTACTAACCAAGTCAAAGGGGATTCATGGGGGGTGGGTAGTTGTCTCTTTGGGATGGGGCTTTGCCGTAGCGGTCTCTGTCTATCTCGTTGGTTGGTTAAGTGGGGCTCATTTAAATCCGGCTGTAACATTTGCTTTTGTACTAGCTAAAGGGATTCCTTGGGCTATAGTTCCGATTTATTGGAGTGGACAGTTATTAGGAGCTACGTTAGGTGCTTTTTTTGTTTGGCTTACTTATTATCCTCACTTTAAAGCCACAGAGGATTCTCATTTTAAACTTCTATGCTTTGCTACAGTTCCGGCACTTCGAGAGCTGAAATGGAATGCTCTAACAGAGGTTATAGCAACAGCAGTTCTTATTTTAGGAATCTTTGGGATTTTAGATGCTCACAATCAACTTTCTTCAGGTATAGGTCCATATCTAGTGGGTATCTTAGTTGTTTCAATCGGACTTTCTTTAGGTGGTCCTACTGGATATGCTATTAATCCAGCTAGAGATTTGGGTCCTAGAATAGCTTATACAATACTTTATGGAAAAACGACAGCAGATTGGGCGTATGCTTGGGTTCCTGGATTGGCTCCTTTTGTAGGATCTTTTCTAGGTTTTGGTCTGTACAGACTTCTTTTTTAATTTTTCTTGAGTCAAAACCTCTCATTTATTAATATCGCATTAATTTTTAATAAATTTAATGTGGAGGAGTTGTGAGAGGTAAGCTTTCGGGTTTTTTGATGCAAGTTGTAAGTGTTCTTCTTTTGACTACAGCTAGTTCCTCGGCGGAAGCATTAATAAATATACCGTACGATTGTCATTTAGCGGCAGATACCTATCGAGGGTCTTGTTTGTTGACTCTTGAAGATTTTTCAGAGTGGAAGGTTTCTGATTTTGATCAAAATGAACTTTTTTCTTGGTATACTCAAGACGCCATAGTTCCTGTAGGAATTACACCAAACTATTTTTCTAGCTACTATAATTACTATTTAACAAATCAAAATACAGGCTCCTATGTCAGAGCTAACTTAGTGGGGGCTCCCTTAAGAGACTCTCAGCATGCAATCACTATTAGTGGATTTGATCGATATGCTTATGATAAGAGTGCTATTTATTTAAGTAATGGAACTTTTTGGCATATTTCTTATTTAGACTTAAATTTGACTAAAAATTGGTATATTGATGATTTGATAATTATCGGAAAAAACACCGAGTGGTTTTCTTTCAATACCCATATTCTTATTAACATTCATACAAATACATATGTGAGAGTTCAAAGACTTTAACTTAGGAGCGTTTTATGTCTTACCCGATAGCGTCTGCCGCAACTTTAGCGAGTTCATTTACTTTAAAAACAGCAGCTCAAGCTAGCCTTTTAATTTCATCAATCAGCAAGGTTGCTTTTTTATCTCTGGCTTGTTTTGCAGCATCTTTTCAAGTGATGCCCGTAATTTTACCTATTACTCTTTGCTTGTTAGTCGGATTGATTGTCAGTAGTTCCTTGATCCGAAATCTCCCATCTAGTTGCTGTGTAGATCCGCATTACATCCCCCATTTCCATCAAAGAATAACACCGTACAGGCATTATTCTTTTCCTGTTTATGAGCCAAGACCTCCGGTCTTTTCTTCTCATGTATATCCTAGAAATGATTTTGTAGGGGAAAGAGGAACTGAAAATTGCAGACCTAGACCGATTTTTATGCCATCACGTCCTTCATTTGCATCTCCACCAATTATCCGATGTGATAGAGTAGGTGAACGTTCATCGTTTTAATGAGAGAAAGATCTTCATGGTTCTTTAAAGCGTAGCGACGTCATATTTTTCTATTCTATTTAAAATAATTTAATGGGTTTTGCATCTTTTTAGAAAATCCAACATACAGCGCTACTGATAGAGCGGTATGTTGGATTAAAAGTTTTTTGAGTTTAAGAATGCTCTTTAAGATACTCATTCGCTGCATTAACATCTTTAAAGGATTCTTCAGCTATCACGCCTTTTTGACTTAATATTTTTACTGTTTTTGAAATGAAAAGGGGAACTATACTAGCATGAACAAGCAAACTATCCAAAGCGTGTGGATGTAATAAACTGACGAAGAGAGGTGATGCCTCTTATATAACCTTAATGTGCAAGTCTAAAGGTTTAAATACAAATTATAATCGCCAAACTTCGATTGTTTTGCCCTGACAGATTTCTTGGTTATGAGAAATTTTTTCTTCCCAGTTTTTTCTGGGATCGCGATCAAAAATCACAAGATGTCCCTCTTTGGCGCTTGATTTGTCCATATACTCCGCAGTCTGCTCGAGCCCTTTTGGCAAATCTGATTCTTTTCGCCATACTTTAAGCTCTATTACAAATCTTTCACCTTTCCAGTCTATGCGAATATCTACTCGTTTTGTTCCAAGAGCATATTCTCGATGAATACGTCCTCCTCCATTGATTAGCCTTTGTAAAAAAGCTAATAATAGCAGATGCGGCCCGGCTTCTTTATAAGCAAATCTCTCAAGCCATACTTCTGAAGTTTCTCTATAAAACTCAGTAAAACTCTCTAAGAGCTTTTTCATATCGAGAAGGCCGTCTTTTTTTTGATAGTAAGCCATCTCTTGCATAATCTCTTCTTGTCTTGTATAAGCAAGGGCTCTTGGGATGATTTCTTGATAAATAGGATTGGCAACGCGGATTTCTTTTTGATGTATAAGACCTAAATCTCTCACATATTGCAAATCGTCAGGAGAAAATCCTGGGCCATCGCTACTGCTGAGGAGAATATCTATGATATTACGAACTCTTTGTTCTTGCAAGCGATCTAAAAGAGCGTCCATATGAGTATCGCATCGTTTAATAAGAGACTCTCTAGCTCTTTCAAGTAGTTCTTGAGTGATAGGAACTGATCGATCTTGCACATCTCGAAAGCAAGCTTGATATGCTAAGGCATTCGCAAGCCAAGGCTGGCCCTGGGTTTGCTCAAAAGCATAGTTAATAGCTTCCTCGGTAAATGGTTGTCCAGTCTCTTCTGTGTGTTGTTCATACAATATTTTGAGCTGCTCAAGTGAAAAATCAGGGAGGATCAAAGATTCCGCTTTGATGTTAAATGGACTGTAGAGAGCGCCAAAAGCCTCTTGTTCTTTGGTTTTGACTTTATAATCTCGTAAATCTCTAACCCCTATCAAACAGATCGTTTGAGGGAAAAATTCGGGACGGTTTGTATAACCGGTTCGAAATTGAGTTAACATGGCAATAAGAGAATTTCCTGCAAGTACATCAAATTCATCAAAAAAAAGAACCAAGCGTTTTTTGCTATTTTGTGCCCAAAAAAATAAAAAATTGTATACAGAGTTTTCAGAATAATCTTTTTGATGAATCATTTTTTCAAGGTAAGAGAGGATTTTTCTTTCACGTGGAAAAAAGATTGTCATTTGATTTTTTATTTGTTCGATAATAGTCCGTACGGCGAAGTTCACATCATCTATTGCCGAGCGAGCAGATTCAAAAGAAACATAAAGAGATTTATATTTTCCTTTTTTATTAAGGTGTTTTACAAATTCAATAATCGCCGTAGTTTTGCCACTTTGTCTTGGAGCATGAACGACAAAATAGTATTCTTTTTCGATGAAATCTTCTAATTGTTTCCAGTTAAGGCGATGAGGTAGAAAATAATGTTTATCCGGATTGATCGCTCCAACAGTATTAAAAAATCTTGCGTTTTTTGACATAATATCCTCTAAGTACTTCCATGAAAAACGATTTTCATAAAGATGTAAGGATATCAGATCGTCTTTTGAAATAAAAGAATCTTTTACAGGCACTTAGGTAAGTTCAGCAGTTGAGGGAGAGCTCTCTAGGGAGAATAATGTCGCCCTCAACTGCTGCTTTTGCAACCCTTTTTGATTTTTTTTCTTGCTACAAATTCATTACTTCTTATAGACAAAACTGGCAAAGGTAATTATCACAACACTCCTTTTAGGTTTTCGAGCTTTTCAGCATCACCCACGCAGCACAGGAAGGCAAAGGCCCTTTTTTATCTTGGCATGATTTTGCCAGAGAGCTCTTTGCAGAACTAAGCCAAATTTCAATCGAGAGACTGCTCCAGTCTCCTTCTTTGCAAAAAAGAATGCTTGCAGTTTCGTCTTGTATTTTCTTAGGTAAAAAAATAAATAAGGGGGGGGTACTTAGAAATGTGGTGTTTTTTTTGAATTGTGAAAGCTCTAGACTTGAGACTTTAACTAGCATGATGTAAAGTAACTTTTTTATATCACACCAAAGTAAAATAACAATTCTACCGAATATTAAAGCTAGTTTCCTTCAGAAAAATGACTCACCCTCAAGTGATAGCCGTGATTTTACCTATTACTCTTTGTTTGTTAGTGGGATTAATTGTTAGTAGTTTTTCCCTCTAGTTGCTTCGTAGATCCTTATTACATGTCTCTTTCCCGTCAAAGAGTAACACCGTATAGGCATTATTCTTTTCCTGTCGACGCTCCAAGGTCTCCTGTCTTTTCTTCGCATATATATCCTAGAAATGATTTTGTAGGGGAAAGAGGGACTGAAAATTGCAGGCCTAGACCGTTTTTTATGCCATCACGTCCTTCATTTGCATCTCCACCAATTATCCGACGTGATAGAGTCGGCGAACGTCCATCGTTTTAATGAGTGAAAGAGTTTCTTGAGTTTATCTAACGTTTATTTTTTTCCTTCTAAATAGGTATTCGCTACTCCAAGAGCAGCAAAAACTTTTATAGTTTTTGCTTTTTCGATCTCTGTTTTCCCAATCTGTTTATCTGGATGATTCTGTAGGGCTAGCCTTTTATATGCCTTCCTTCTATCTGCTTGATTTTGCTGTGGTAGAATCATTCTGCATGCAGCTTCATATCCAATTGATTTTTCGTTTGTTCCGCCGTCATTTAAGAACTCAACAGCGGAATCAAATCTAGCGAATGTTTTGGGTAGAGTTGCTGCTGAGACAGGAGGACTTTGAAATCCAGAAGTTCTCTCTCTCGGAGGAGGAGTTTGGGATCCTCTTGAAGAAGAATTCTTAAAATGTGGATTAAAGGTTGTTCTAAAGGGTTGGTGTATTTCTGGAAATCTCTGTTTTTGAGTTGGTCTAGCGATCGGTTTGAGCAAGAGAGGATTCGCTTTAAAAGCAGTCATTAAATTTGTAATGAAAGTATCAACATTAAGAGTGTAATTTCCTGTAGCAGCTAAGGGGGAGCTGGATAGATTCTTTAGAAATATAGTTATAATTAAATTTTCTAGACTTCCATCAGTAAAAGAAGAAGTTTTTTGTGGTTCATTTTTAAATGAGAATATAGGAGGTTCTTTAAATAAATCGCTGTTATGTATCTAGGCCATTAGTAACTCCTTGTTTTAGTTTTAAGTGCGCCACGAAGTGCGTATTAACTAGCTGTAATGGTTATGGAGGGAAGGATCCTGGCTAGTAAAGACCTTTAGTAGGTGGAACATCATGTGAGGACTCAGAACCTATTTCAGTGATGGAAACTCTCCAAGGAAGAATAACCTAAACTCATACAAATATGAGCATGCTGAATGATGCTGTCTTGAGCCCATTGTCTTAATTGGACAGGATGAGGATCTAATGAGGGTGCGGCTCTGGCGACAGGCTCCTCTACTCTACAAACAAGTGTTTTATGGAATTTATTCGGTCTGTTGAGATGTTTGGGCCCATACTTGTATTTACTCAAAAAGATCTATAGAAATTGGGGTGCATTTAAATTGAAGTAAAGAGGGGTCTAAATTAGCTTCGATGATGCTATCAATCCAAGAAAAATCTCCAGATTCTTCTTTTTGAAAGATATCTGTAAGATAAGTTGGAGCCCCGATAGGTAAAACTGGAACTAAAGCTCCTTTGAAGCTTAAATCAGCTATTGCTTCCATGGAAAGCCCAATACGTAGAGGATGTTTTTCTAGCTCTATTTGATCAAATTCTACTCGAACAGGAAGTCTTTGTACAATTTTAATCCAATTTCCAGAAAGATTTTGAGGAGGTAAAAGAGAAAATGCATTTCCTGCTCCTCCAGGAAGTCCTGCAATCTTTCCATGAAATACAACGTCATCCCCATAAAGATCAGAGGTGACTTTAACAGGTTGTCCGATTCGCATGAGGCGCATCTGTGTTTCTTTAAAGTTTGCGTTTACCCAAATTTGATCTAAAGGGATAATAGCCATTAAGGGCTGTCCAGAGGGTATCCACATACCTACTTGAATGGCTCTTTGGGCTACAAGTCCTTTAACTGGGGCGTAAATATTACATCTATAGAGATCTACCCAAGCTTGTCTTACTTGTGATACGGAAGACAAGACTAAGGGGTGAGTTAAAATGGTTGTTCCTTGCACTAAGGAATAGGCCTTTTCCCAAAGAATTTCAGACATGTGAAGAAGCTCAAAGGAACTTCTTAAGGCGGCTACGGCATGCTCGAAGTCTTCTAAAGAAACGCCTCTAACATCCAATACAGAAACTCGATGTTCATAATCTTGAGCAGCTTTAATGAATTCTGCTTTTTTAGACTGAACATTTGATTGGAGTGCAAAAACTTCATGAAAATTTTGACAGACTTCTCTAACGACAGCAGCTAGATTTTCTTTTTCTTTTTGCAGGGCTATTTTCGAATCAGTTTCATCAAGTTGTACTAAAAGTTGTCCTTTTTCTACAAGGTAGGTCTCTTCCGTTAAAATTGCTTGCACAAATCCAGATTTTAAAGGGGTCAACATGACCTGATTTCCTTCTACATATGCATCATCTGTGTAAGCTTTATATTTCCAAAAAAAAAGCCAGTATAAAAAACCGATCATCCCTAGCAGAGCAACGCTTCCCCAATAAATCCAAGCTAAACGTTTTCTTTGATCCACAATATCCCCTGAGAATTAGCAAAGATTTGAATGTAATGCCTGCAGCAACTCTTTTTCAGATGTAATACATGTAAATATAATTTTAAAGCTTTTTCTTAAAGGAAGTTAGCCTTTTCGAAGGCAAACATCGATTTCTTGGACAATATTTTTATATTTATTTGGTTCATATTCGATGGGGTCTCTATTTTCTAGATAGGTTCTTCTAGGGAAGTCATAATCCCAAATTTTACGACAATGACTAATCAAATTAAACGGTTGTAAGCTCATGCTAGCTAGTACATCATGATGGAATACCTGGTAAGCAAAATCTAAAGCATCTTTCCCATAGTGACGAGTAATATAAGCATTAGAGTCTTTGATTCCCATTAACTGAAGAGGTCCAAATTGATACTTTTTAGATTCAGTCCATTCCTTTATACTAAAAAATTCTTCTGTAAATAAATTTCTTAACCTTCGTGAAGCGTGAACAATTTTTTGATTATCCGGTGTGAATTTTGTATGGAAAATATCAATAAATGGAATTCCTCTGTATTTAAGGGGACCTTCTCCTTTAGGGCTATCGAAATGAAAACACTGGAATCCCTTATTCAAAGGTTGCCAGACTGCCTCAATGCCAGTTTCTCGATAAAATGAGCCATTGGTAAAAAGTTGTTTGATTTTTTCTGTAGAAGAAGGGTGTGCCATTAAATCTATGTCATCATCCCAGGGGACGAGTCCTTTATGCCTGACAGCTCCCAACATGGTTCCTGAACAAATTCGGTAATCAATTTTATGTTTCCGAAAAAATTCAGTTACCGCATATGCTAGCGCATATAATTTGGCTGCTGCATCCGGAACTAGTTTTTTTTGTAGTTTTTCAGATTTAACAATTAAGAATGTTTTTCTAGCAAGAATGGGTGAATACAGACCAATAAATAGGCTAGAAATAACACCTGTAATATTGCGAAGGTGTTCGAATGCATGAGTAACTCCTATGCGTATATTACCTGTTCGAAGCCGCCCTTCAGAAAGAGATCGATGTCCTACTACAAGTAATCTTCTTAAATCTACAGAGACAGCTACAAATTCGCCAATAAAACAGATGAGGGGTATAGCGGTAGCATAGATTCTTGCTCGAAGAGGTTGTGACTCACTTTCAATAAGATTTCCAAATTGCTAGCTTGTTTTTAAATAGGAATGCTCAAGAGTTGATAGGTGACTATCTATATCTGTTATTGAAAATAAAAGTGAATTTTTCTGAAGAATCATAAAAATCTCTCATTAAAAATTGCTTGAAAATAAGCGGGATACGGTAAGGTTTCAATGAATTTATTAAAAGGATTTTTTAAAAAAAGATGTGAGAGAGTAATTAATGGATCCAGACCATTTGGATTTTATGTTTTTTTGATTTAAAAGTGTTTTTTTAAATATTTATTGTTAATTTTAATGATATTTATAGCTTTTTGTGCTAAAATCTTTTTTTATTTAAGAGTGGAGCTATAAGAAATGAATGTTCAGTCCATAGTTACAACTTCTTCAGAAGTAATAGATCCATATATAAGGCTTTCTACTAGTATCCGACCTTATCATCGCATTGTTTTTGCAGCTTTAAAAGCTTTAGCTCATTGCGAGGGGGCTTTAAGGACTTCATCAGAATTGAATGCGCAACTACTGTTACCTGAAGACTCAAGTTTAAATGTCTCAAATCAACTAGTTGTTCTGAGAATTATTCATGAAGGACTTAAGAAGTATGAGTTTTTACATATTTTAAATAAGCCAGTAGAATGGGTTTCTGATTGTAGAAATGTGGTTAATCAAAGAATTCTAGAAATTTTAACAGAACAAAAAAGGTCAGATGAGCGTCCTTATTTAGATATGTTGATAGATCGTTTAAGTAATGAAGAAGGAAGTGATTTAAATACGGAGTTTTGCTTAGACAGTCTTGTTCAAATCAAAAATGAATCTAGAGGGTTACATATAGAGCCTGCATTAGTTGTTAATCAGTATATAGGGAGCTCGGAAGAAGAAATTCCTAGATTAACTCAGATAGTAAACTCTCTGAGCAAGTTAAGAAAATGTAAGAAATTACTAGTTCGATGGGATAAAGAGGCCCAAGAAAATCTTAATATGTGCTCGAAAGATCTTACTCAATACTTGAAGACTCAAATAAAGGATATTAGTAAGGAAGATATAGAGGCAATCAAGCCTCAAACACCCGAATTGTTAGAAATTATATGGGAAGCTATTCGATTAGGAGATCGGAGTAAAATGAATAGCGTTTCACAGATTTTTCAAAGAGAACTAGGGCATAAAATTAGTTTTCCGGGACTTTTGCATTTAGATGAATTAAAGGATTTAAAAAAAGACATTCTTGATAAATCCTTTATTACAGAAGGATGTTCTTTTGCAGAACTAAATGGATTTAAGCGTGAAGTAGACTCTCGTATAAAAGGACTCCGTATTTGGCTATCAGAAAATCCAACTCATACTCAGAGTAGCATAGTTCGGAATCGGACAGGATCGAGAATTTTAGATATGCTTTTTGATGAAGATAAGATAGAAATTGAGTCAATAGAAGTTACTGAAGTTTTGAAGTCTTTAGAGTTGTATGAGCGATGTCTTCGCCAATTGGATATACAGAGAGTTAGTTGCTATGGTTTTCCTATTCGAGATTGGAACTAATTATTGAAGGTTCAAGTCCTCATTCAATAGTTTCCTAGTGGCATTTCCTTCAATATAGATGTAAATAGCTAGTATAAAAAAAAGTCCAAGCATAATCCATCCTATTAAATAAAAACAATCAGCTAGAGCTAATGCGGCGGACTGGGTATTAAGAGCCTTATCTAAAATTAAATGGGCTTTTGTTCCAGTTGGTCCGTAAAAAGCGGTTTGTTTAAGAGTCTCAGAGGTGAGTTCTGAATATGGAGTTAAACTTTCGCCAAGTCTTTCATGATAAAAAACTTTTCTTCTAAGCCAAATTGTTGAGTAGATAATAGCACCTAAACCTCCAGCTATAAGCCTGATCGATTGGAAAATAGCAGTGCCATGATCAATATCCTCTGAAGGGAGTGATCTTATAGTTAATAAAAAGAGAGGAAACATAGTAAAAGACAGCCCAAAGCCTGTGATGGTATGCGCTATTAATAATCGAGTGAAATTAATTTCTGAATTAAATGTAGTTGAGTAAAAAGCGCCAAAGGAAAGGGTAAGAACAGCTGCGGCAATAATTTTAAAGGAAATAACTTTTTTTTCCCAGAAACGAAATAGAAGAAAAAGAAGTAAGGAAGAAAATGCCATAGTCAGAAGAATGATAGCAATCCAAATAGGAGTATAACTAACTTCCAAATGTAACCATAAAGATAACAACGTAAGTATTCCATAGTAAGCCGAATAAATAGTAAGCATGCATAAAATGGAAGTTGAAAATAATAAAGCTCTGCATATGGATATTTTTAAAAAATAATATTCTTCTGTCTTTAATTCCCAGATACAAAAAAACAAGAAAGAAGCAATAAAGATTCCGATAAGAGAGCAAATAAGAGGACTTCGAAACCAGTCTAATTGCTGTCCTAAAGCAATGGCTATAGTCCCAGACATCAGCATGAGGATATAAAAAATATACCCAGTCCAGTCGAATGGCTCAGACTTAGTTTTAAGAAATGGTTTTTTATAATGATAAAGTATAACTGTAACGATAAGAAAGAGGGGGATTTGTGAATAAAAAACCCATTGCCAGGTAAAGTCATATGCAATCCAGGCTCCGAAAGCTCCGCCTAATGTTGGCGTTAAACTCATAATAAGAGCAGAATAGCCTAAAGCTGTTATTTTCTCTTTTTCTGTTGTATTTTCATTTATAAGAGCGCCGCTTGCATATCCAAGGGAGCCTCCCGCAACACCAGATAAAAACCGAAAAAAAATAAACACTAAAAAGGTAGATGCAATGCCGGATAGGAAAATGGTAATGACAAAGAAGGCAAGCGAGGTGAAGGCAAGTTGTGACTTTCCAAATCGTTTACTAAGATGATGCCCAAGTCCAAAGCTAGAAGCGTTCCCAAGTCCAAAAAAAACAACTGCGTAAGGGCCTAGCTCACTACTGCCTCCTAGATCGCTTACAATATAAGTTCCGCATGAAAGAGGGGTTGTAAAATTGAATGTAGCTAAAAAAAGGATGATATAAAGCGTGAATTTAAATCCTCGACTCATAATTCCTCATGTGCGAGAGAAAGAGGAGAAGGTTTCTTGAAATAGCTTATTACTAGATGCGAAGAAATAATAATTGCAATTCCGACTAGAATCCAGCCCATTAAATAAAAGCAATCAGCCAAAGCTAAAGCATTAGATTGGGTAGAGAGAGCCTGTTCAATAAGTTGATTAGATTCGTTTTCAGAAGTTCCATAAAAAGAAAGATTAACAAGAAATTGTGTGGTCAAGTTTGAGTAAGGAGTGAGCTGCTCTACTAAACGATCATGATAAAAAATACTCCTTCGAAACCAAAGAGTGGAATATACGGAACATCCTAGTGAACCTGAAAGAAGTCTAATAGATTGAAATAGAATAAACCCTTGTGTGGTTTTTTTTTTATCTACAGAATTTAAGCAAACATGAAGTAAAGGGAATAGAAAGAAAGCGAGACCCAACCCTGCTAGGGTACGAGCAATGGCTAGACGTTTGAAATCAATTTCAGCATTGAATGTTGTGGAGTAAAAGCAAGAGTAAGCAAAAAAGAAAACAGCAAGTAAAACAATCCATAAAGAATTTATTTTTTTAATCCAATGTTTTAAAATAAAAAACAACGCAAGTCCCGCTGCAAACATATGAGCCATTAAAAGAGCTATCCAAATAGGGGTGTAGTTTGAAACGATATGTAACCACATGGTAAGCAGGATAATCATACCAAAATAGGCAGAGAAAAGAGCGATTAAGCAAATAATAGAAATAGAAAATGTAGGTATTTTAAATAATTTAAGTTCGAAGATGGGGTCTTTGTGATTCCATTCCCAAATAATAAAAAAAATAAAAAAAATAACGGATATAACAGTTAATGATGAAATAAAAGGACTTCGAAACCAGTCGAGTTGTTCTCCTAGGGCAATGCTAGTAACCGCAGAGCTAATAAAGGTGATGTAAATTAAGTATCCTGTTCTGTTGAATTTTTTTTTAGCTTCGACAATGTGAGGCGTTTTATTAATATAAATAAAATGCGCTATGACCGCTAAAATAGGTATTTGGGAATAAAATATCCATTGCCACTGTAAATCATAGGCGATCCAACCCCCAAAACACGCCGCTGCAACAGGAGTAACTGTTACAAGAAGGCCTAAGAAAGCAAAAGCAGCTTCTTTTTGATGTTCAGATACGTGGCTTTTGATTTTTCCGATACATAAAGGAAAAAAAACACCAGATGCAACTCCTGACAAAAAACGAAAAAAAACAAAAAAGAAATAATTGGGTGATGCCCCACATAAATACATAGTAATACAAAAAAGAATGAGAAAAAAAAATAAGGTTTGAAGAGTCCCAAAACGTCTTCCTAATTCATTTCCAACAGGAAATGTCAACGCATTGCCTAGTCCAAAAAAAGTAACACTATAAGAAACTATGTTATTGGAACCTCCTAAAGTTCCAACCGTATATGAAGAACTCATAATAGAAGATGTAAAATTGAAAACTGTAAAAAAGATCAATAGATATAAACAAAATCTTAATTGATTAGTCATCAAAAATCTCCACGCTAATAGGATCACTTTTGAATTTTTTTAAAGAAGGATCTAAATTGGCTTCGATGATGTTATCAATCCAAGAGCAATCTCCAAATTCTTCTTTTTTGAAGATATCGGTAATATAAGTTGGGGCCCCAATAGGAGAGACTGGAACCAGAGCTCCAGGAGCTTTTAGATTTACTGTGGCCTCCATTGAAAGACCAATACGTAGAGGGTGTTTTTCTAGCTCTATTTGATCAAATTCTACACGAACAGGAAGTCTTTGAACAATTTTAATCCAATTCCCCGAAAGATTTTGAGGAGGTAAAAGAGAAAATGCGTTTCCAGCGCCACCTGGAAGCCCTGCAATTCTTCCATTAAATATAACGTCATCTCCATAAAGATCAGAAGTCACTTT
The DNA here is from genome assembly GCA_945898205.1 of Chlamydia trachomatis. Taxonomy (GTDB): domain Bacteria; phylum Chlamydiota; class Chlamydiia; order Chlamydiales; family Rhabdochlamydiaceae; genus CAIJXB01. Next base: position 29,905 of record CAMDHO010000009.1, read on the forward strand.
AACAGGTTGTCCAATTCGCATAAGGTTCATTTGAGTTTCTTTGAAGTTAGCGTTAACCCAAATCTGGTCTAGAGGGATGATGGCCAATAATGGCCACCCGGAAGGAACCCACATGCCAACTTGAATGGATCTTTGAGCAACAAGTCCTTTGACAGGGGAGTAGATGTTACATCTGTATAGGTCTACCCAAGCTTGCCTTACTTGAGATATAGCAACAAGTGTTTTTGGGTTAGATAGTATAGTTGTATTTTGTACTAAAGAATAGGATTTCTCAAAGAGAGTTTCCGACATCTGTAGAAGGAAAAAGGTGCTGCGTAAGGCCGCTACAGCATGTTCAAAATCTTCTAAAGAAACTCCTCTTACATCTAAAACAACCGCGCGATGTTCATAATCTTGAGCGGATTTTATAAATATAGCCTTATTTGATTTAACTTGGGCTTTTAAAGCAAAAACTTCATGAAAGTTTTGACAAACTTCACGAACTACGGCCCCTAAGTTTTCTTGAGCTTGTTGGAGCGCTATTTTAGCATCGGTTTCATCAAGCTGTACTAACAGCTGTCCCTTTTCTACAAGGTAAGTCTCCTCTGTTAGAATGGCTTGCACAAAGCCAGGTTTTAAAGGAGTCAAAATAACTTGGTTTCCCTCTACATAAGCATCATCTGTATAGGCTTTATATTTCCAGACAATTAACCAGTATACAAAAGCTGCCATACAAAGAAATAAAGTGGCCCCGCAATAGACCCAAACTAAATTTTTTCGTTGAATCATGCTTGCTCCAAAGAGATAGGAATTTGAGAAAACACGAAACCTCCACCTAAAGATTTGATTAACTTAATAAGATAGGCGTATTGGAGATAGGTAAGGTCTATTTCGTTTATCCTTTTCTCAATAAGAGCTTCTTCATAGTCTAAAAAGCTAAATTGAGAATCAAGACCACTCTCTATCCGTAAAAAGGTGAGCTCTAATCGTTTTTTTGCATCTAAAACTACTTGAGCCTGTAGGTCTTGTTGGCTATATACCATATTTACTTGAGAAAGAAGATCTGCGACTTCTTGAGCGCTAGTTAAAAGAAGGTTGTTGTATTGAAAAATAGCCTGATCAAAAGCTGCTTTTTTAGCTCGAACATTGGCTCTAATGGATCCAGCTGTGAATATGGGAAGACTCAGTGCTGGTTTGTATCCCAGGGCATGAGAAGCTGAATTAAATAAGGTTCCCCAAGCTATACTTTTTAACCCTCCTAATAGAGTTAAGTTAATGTTTGGAAAGAAGTCAGCTTTAGCAACTCCAACTTGAGCTGCTAAAGCTTCTGCTTTCCAAATCTGAGCCATTAAATCAGGTCTTCTGGATAAGAGTTCTATTGATAAGTTTTCTGGAAGTGGGATTCTTTGGATAGGAGTCGTAGGTAGACTATCTAAACATAAATCTTCGTCTGGGCCTCTTCCCATTAAAACATTAATAAGGTGTGTTTGTATGTCAATTTCATCATTCATAGAAAGAAGCATTTGCTTGGCTTCATTTACGTTTTCATTACTTAATAGAGGTGGGAAAGCGGAGATCAAAGCGCTGTTTTGCAGTTGATTTTGAAGTTCAAGACGCATTGTTCGGACATCTACTAGATTGCTATATAATTCTTGTTTTTTAGTAGTTGTTAAAATGGCAAAATATGCTTGTGTCAGAGATGTCGATAGAATTAATTGTGCTTCATAAAATTCTGCTTCTTTAGCTTTCATTTCGCCCATAGCAGATCTAAAAAGATTCCTGTTTTTACTCCAAAAGTCAAACTCGTAATTAAATGCGAGAGAAAGGTCAACTTCATAACCTGGTAGTCCAAGTGAAGGATTTAGAATGTGATAAAACTGGTTTTCACTAAAATAGCGATAGTTATCTGATGCGTCAAAAAACAGAGTAGGAAATAATTTAGCATGATTGACTTTAGCAATTTGTCTTGCTTGATCAATTTGAATTTCAACAGATCTCAAACTGGGGTTTTTAGAAAAGGCTTCTTCAATCCAAGATGTTAATAAGGGGCTTTCAAATGAGTTCCACCATGTTTTATCGGGCCAATTTCCTCTAGAAAACATAGTAGAATCAAGTGCTTTTTTTTGACTTTTATCTAATGAAGGAGCCTTCATTAGATTTTCTTTTTTTTCATTATCAGTCATGGAGATGCATCCAGATAAAAAAAGCAAAAAAACATAAGAAAGATTTTTCATAAACATCCCTGTACGAGCCCTTAATTGATGTTTATTATATGTAGGCATTATTTTAAAGTTGTTTTTTTAATTTCCGATATTAGATTATAGATTTTATTTATATCTTTTGGGAAGAGGTGTCTATGATAGGTGGTTCGGTCGATAAAGTCTTATATCCATTAGAGAGAGGACTAAGTATCCATGCGATTCAATTAGAATTATCAAAAGAGATAAAGAGATATGAATTAAATATAGATTTAATGAGTTCTGTTGAGTTAACTGAGGCACAAATAAGTTCGGTCGTTGATAAACAAAAAGAGATAACTCTGCTTTTTAAAAAATCTATAGACGGGCTTAATTCCGTAAATAAAGCAATTCAATATTTCGATAGAAAAGAGACCTTGAGATGTCTTAATGAGGAATTTGAGTTATTATTGAAGGCGTAATAAATCACAGGATGGAGCCTTAGGTTCTTGCTAATGACATTCTAAACAAAGGCCATTTAAGCTGATCGAATGCCCTAATAAACGAAATCCTTTAGGAATCATTTCGAATAGCCCCTTTGGGCATTGATTAATGAAGTAAGTTTTATTACAGCTATCACATGAAAAATAGTGGTGATGTTCTTTTTGTTTGAGTTCATAGCAAGATTTTTCACCAGGGAGCTCTATTAAAGTGATTTTCTCTTCTAGAATAAGAGTTTTAATGGTTCTGTAGACAGTTGATAGATTGATTTGAGGAATCTCAATAGTAGCGTAAGCTAGAAGTTCTTCAATAGATAAAGGTCTTCCTTTTTCGGATAGACATCTTAAGATTGAGGTTCTTTGCTTTGTCATCCGTTTCATTTTAAAATCCCTTTATGTTTTCTTGTTGCAAATGAGTTTGCATTATGATACTGTTTCCTCTAAAAAAAATCAATCGGCTATTCATAAGAAAACAATAAATTACCAATAAGGAAAGTTGAAATGAGTATCAATCCTACTGTTTTACATAGACATGCCAATTTGGAATTAGGCACACGGCAATATGAAGTCAAGTCAAGAACAGATCTATTAATGAGTGCGATAGAAAAAGTGAGCGCCTTAGCTTTAGGTATTTTTTCTGCTTATGTAAGTTTAGAATTATTTGTTCCATTTTTCATTGCTAGTATTTCTATTGGGATTTACAGCTATATGAATGATAAACAGTCATGTGAGCATAATCATGCAGGATCTTCATGTGCTCATGGTTTATTAGAGCAATTGACTGGAGTGAAACTTCCTCCAATTATTTCTCTTGCAGCTAATATTGCAGTAACGGTTTGTCATATTGACCACCATGCTATTGTTTTTGTCCCAATTATAGCGAGTTCTCTGGGTGCGTGGCTAGGAAAAACGGCCTCTAATTATGCTTCTCTAATGAATAAAGAAATAAATGTGCATTTGAATAAGCCTTCTGTGCCACATAATCATCATGCTTTTTGCTGCTAGTTAATTCTTAACTTGCCCCGTCCGTCAGGTCGGGGTGTTTTTTCATATCTATTTTCAGATCTTCACTTAAATACAGTTCAGATATTGATCATAAGTTGTAAAACTTATTTCTTGATAAAATTAAAAGATCGACTAATATGAAGGCCCCTAAATTTTGTCTTATAAAAAGAAGAAAGGATGAAAATAATTTCTTTTAATTTAACTGTAAGAGTGTGTTTTTTTTCTTTTGGTTGCCTTTTTCCAATGCTCTTAAATGCTGTGATAGGATACGTCCCTCTAGAGGATAATCAAGAAGAACCATGGCTTACAGGTCCTTTAATCACAGGCTCTGGGTCGATTGCATCAAAAGGACATTTGGGGACAAAGCCAAGTTTCAACGCTTGGCATCAATCTTCTTCATATGGCAATGAGTGGAAAATAGAAAAGCAAGCAACTTTAAATGGAATTTTTTTTCTACTTCCTTTTTGGGTGGGGCTTACTGATAAAGTGGACGTGTCTTTTCGTTCTGGCTGTCAATGGAGCGATAGATCAGGAGCTACTGGTTGGGCTTTAAATGATTGTTCTGCCCAATTTGGCTTTCAGCTTCATGAAGATCCGTTGCCTCATAAAAGTTGGCTTCCCGCTATGAAATTATTTGTTAGAGAATATTTCCCTATAGGGAAATATAAAAATCTTAATCCAGAAAAAATGGGTACAGATGCGGGAGGATTTGGTTCTTGGGCAACAACAATAGGTCTTAACTTTCAAAAGATTTTATATTTCGGCCACAATCATTTTTTAAATAACTTATTCAACATCGAATGTTTAATTCCTACATCGGTTCATGTAAAAGGATTTAATACGTATGGTGGGGGATTTGGATGTGATGGAACTGGCTAGCCTAAAAAATTCATAAAAACAAGTTTGGGATTTGAGTATTCATTAACAAGGAATTGGGTTTTAGCCACGGATTTTGTCGGGATTTTTGGATCTAAGAGCCGATTTTTAGGCAATCCAGGGAAGAACTTAATGGGATTGCCTAGTTCCAATATTAAGAGAGCTTCAATTCAATATAGTTTAGCCCCTGCTATTGAATATAATTGGAGTGAATCTTTAGGGGTTATTGCGGGATGTTGGTTTACAGTCGCGGGTAAAAACAGTGCAAAATTTGAAAATTACACTGTCTCATTAAATTACTTTAAATAAGACTGTTTGTAGTTTTGGTGTGTTAATTTTATTTTGTTTGTTTTGTTTTATTTCGATAAATAGTATTATTTGCGTGAATGTGAGTTGTTTGTTTTTGTTTTTATAATAATTTAATAAATTAAAAAAAAGGATTAACATAATGATAGGTTCAGTTCCAAAATTCACAGAGATGAGTGTTTTAAATACAGAAAGTAAAAAAAGTTCAGATTTAAATAGAAAGGGGAGCGAGAGCGTATGCGCTTTTTGCCGAGAGACTATTCGACTTATAGGGCATGCTGCATGCGCTGAAAGGTACAGTCTTTGTTCTGATCTTCAGAGAGGAGGATATTTTAATCGAGCTAAAATTCTGAAAAGTAAATCACTAATATTTGGCATGTTTTAAAAAAAATAAATTCAATTTTTAAGTTCATCCCCGATTCAATAGTGAAGAGGGGCAAATAAATTGAAAAAGAAGTGGCTCGGGAATCTATCCGGGCCACTTCTTTTTTTATAGAGTAACTTCTTATAAAATTAATTTGTTGTTTAGAGTTCTGTTCGGAGAGGTTGTAAATTAGATTATTGATCTTATTTCCGAATAAAGGTAGGTTAATTTTCACTTTAAAATTTGTGCTTTTTGATGAAATTAAAGGATCAATTAATATGACCGTATCTAAATTCTGGCGTGCAAAATAGGCAATATTGGCCTATTTGCCCTTATCCTTATTCGCAGTACCGGCTCTTCCTCCGGCTCCATTACAAAATTACGCTCCGATTGTTTTTGTTAATAAGAGCACTCTTCCTGCAGATCAAATTTACTTTGTTGCTCATGGAAATGATGCCGCTGGAATTCCTTGTTTTTTAGTTCCCGATGCAAATGGCATATGTCAATTCTTATACCCAACACCTGGAAATATACCGAGTTCTGCTGGTTCAAGCAAGCTTCTCTCTGAGCTTCCTACTGCAACAGGTACGGGGATTACTGATCCATCTTATTTAATTTATCTACCAATATGCAGCGCTGCCAGAGCTTATTTTTCGATTAACAATCCAATGTTTTTAGCTACGGCTTTTAATCCTCAACTTGGAATTCTTAGCATTGGGGATCCTTCTGTCAGTTCATTAACAGATCCTAATTTTTATACTCTCTAGCAAGATTTTGAATTTGGATTAGTAAATCCTAGTGCTAATAATGCATTGACAGCAATCTATTTAAATCTGTCTTGGGTTGACTAGTTTTGCCTTCCAATGCAGCTGTATACATTGAGTTATCCTTCCAACGATCCAATCGATATAGACCCGCTAGCGCTTCCTGCTGGAACAGAGTCTAGTAAGACTCGTGAAGATATTATTACAGAAATTAATACAAAGCTTAAAACTGATGAATCATATATTTCTTGGGAATCTTTAGGGATCGCTTATTTCAATAATCCATATACGGACTCTCTCCCTCCCTCTACATATTTGCGCATTTTAGCAGCTAAAAATAGCATTGACTTAGGTAGCTCTGTAAATTTTCAAAATGCAAAAGTTACTCAAAAATATTTCCCGTCAACCTATGTTTCTAGTAGTACAGAAGGACCTGCACTAAATTCTAGTTTTATGGAAACGCTGTATGCTTATTACCAAACTAAAGATCTCTGGTTTAAAATTTTCCCCGCAGTGCCTGCTGGGACTCCTTCGGTTTCTGCAGTTTATCAGATAGTCTCCGCTACAACAGCCGCGACTCTTAAATTTATAGTAGATCCTGCGCAATCTCCACTATTGGCGCCCTCTCCAATTTATATAGATCTTTCAACGCTTACTATGGAAAAATTACTAAGTGGTGCTACTTGGTCATTTATTCCATCTAATACGGATATAAATTATACAAATGAGATATCCAAGCTTTTGAGTTCTTTATGGTCAGTAGGGCAGTTGCCTTATATTGCTTCTGTTACGACTAAAGACTCTCCTTTTGTAAATAATAATGATGGATTTATGGCTCTGAGCTATTTTACAGAGCCTGCAAGTTACTTAAAGGGGCCTTGGTTTAATTTGTATAGTCAAATAATTCACGAAAAATTAATCAGCAAGGGAAAAGTTCCTAGTAATCCAACATTAGGGCTTGGTTATGCTTATGATTATGATGATTTATTAAATATGAGCGGTATTGTTGGGGGGCTTAAAATTCAAGATATATATGGGAATCCATCTACAGAAACTACAACTGGAAATCCGCCTATAGAGAATCCTGCTCTTCAGCCTTATATTGTGGTTAGTTTAGAAAGCATGCTTGGAACTCCTATACCGCAGATATCGCAAGATGCCTATTCATATGTTGCTATAGTAGCCCCAGCTCCAAATGGAGTAGCTGTTAGTTTTTCTCACTATAATGGAACTAGTATGATAGTGACTCCTGCTTCTGTGACGACACCTGTCTCTTTAGGCGCCGTAACTGTGGACTCAGCCCATCCATTTCGAGTTACATTTAGTTATAATTCTATTGATTATGTATATGATATAAACCTTCAAAGGCAAATTGCTACCCCCATTTCTAATAGAAGCAGTTTTTCTTCAACGGATGTATATTTTCAAGGAAGCATCACTTTTGCAGTAGCTGGTACAGAAACAAATCCAACATTTGTGATTTCATTTACAAGTGCTCCGCCTCCATGGGGTGGATGATAAAGAGAAAATTATTAGAAAATAAGATCGCAATAGAGAAACAGGAGATGGCTTTGTGAAGAAATTTACATTTCGTACTAGCTTATTACTTTGTATCATTAAATACGGATTATGCGAAGCGGCTACTCTTACCTGGAGTGGCACAACCGCCGACATGAATTCGACTAGGAATTGGAGTCCGGGTCAGGTGCCAACTACAGGAGATAATCTTATCTTTCCTCAAACTGCAACTTTGTACAAGACTGTCCTTAATAATCTAGGATCTTTAACTGTTGGTAATCTTACGATTTCTGATGGATATACATTGACTGGAAGTGGTTTTGTTATACCTGTGGGAACAACGACACTATCTTATGGTTCTTTAGAAGAGTCCGATATCCAAGTCGGTGGCATCATTCTTAATGGAACATTACAGGTTTCTAGTAATTCTGTAGACAATACGATTACAAGCGCTGTTTCAGGAGCGGGTGATCTTAATCTAAAAGGAGGAACTCTTTCTCTTAAGGGAATCAACATCTATACCGGGACGACAACGCTTGGCACCGGAGCTAGCTTAAAAGCAGAATCGACAAGTGCTTATGCAACTACATCTAATGTAACGATAGGAAGCGGTTCTACCCTTAATTTAAATAACTTTAGCAATGCTATAGGAAATATTTCAGGGACTTCTGCAAGTTCCGTATCACTAGGTTCTGCAACGCTTACAATTACAAATAGCGGAACGAATAATTTTGCAGGAAACATTACAGGAACTAATGCAGGAATAGCATTAGCAGCTAGAAGTTCAGGTGTTTTTACTTTAAGCGGAAATAGCCTTTATAGTACCCAAGCTAATCCAGGAACAACAACAGTGAGCGGAGGAACTTTGAGAGTAGGGTCTCTCTTAGCTTTAGGAACGTATTCTAATATTTCTATTGCATCCGGTGCTAGCCTTAATCTAAACAATTATAACAGCACATTTTCTCTATTATCTGGAGCTGGAACCCTTAGTTTAGGTACAGCCTTGGCTACGATTTCTCAAGGAGGTTCATTTGCAGGAGCCATTACAGGTTCTGGAGCTCTTACATTATCAGCTGGAACACTTTTACTTTCTGGGGCAAATACATATACAGGTATTACGACAATTCTAGGCGGGGGCGTGTTACAAGTAAGCAGTTTGGGAAATACTTCTTCAATTATTATTTCCTCAGGGACAGGTTCTTTACAAGCTCAAGCCCCATTTTCTTCAGCCATTCCAATTCTTCTAAATGCCAATGGAACGATAGATACGAATGGAAATGCGCTAACGTTAAGTGGTGAGGTTTCCGGCTCTGGGTATTTTATAAAAGCTGGCACTGGAGTTCTTACTTTAAGTGGACCCAATGAATATAGTGGATTTACTCTTGTCAATGGAGGCACTTTAAGAGCTGGGTCGTCTTCTGCTTTTGGAGTAGGTTCAGCAGTAAATCTTTTTGCAAGTACAAGTATTTTAGACTTAAATAGTCAAAGTCTTACTATAGGAAGCCTTTCTGGAAATGTGGGGAGTTCGGTAACTCTAGGAACGGGAACTTTAACAATAAGCAATGGAAATGCACAAACACCAGTCTACGGAATAATTTCGGGAGCAGGAAATCTTCATTTAAAAGGTGGTACTCTTACGTTAATGAAGACTAATACCTATACTGGAACTACTACAATCCAAAATGGAAGCACGTTAAATACAATTGATTTAGGTGGTTCTTCTTCTCTTATTTTTTCTTCAGGTGGAGGAAATGTTCAGTTTGGAAGTTCTCTTTCATCTACATCCTCGCTCGTATGTAATGGGCCAGTGACAATAGGAACTAATACATATGATGTTAGGTTAAGCGGGGCCATTACAGGTTCTGGAAGCTCTATTTCTAAAATTGGACTGGGGACACTAACCTTAAGTGGAGCAAATTCAAATGCGGCCGCTATTAATATTCAAGGGGGCGTGTTAAATCTGAATGCAGCTAGCATTGGATCTACTACAGGTTTTGTTTTTCAAACATTTAACGGAACTTTGCAAGCGGGTGGTGCATTTTCAAGTGCTCTACCTATTACGTTAAGTACTTCTGGAACTATCGACACCAATGGAAATGCGGTAACATTAAGTGGTCCAATTTCTGGTGGAGGTTCATTTACTAAATCAGGTGTCGGGGTTTTAACTCTTGCTTCAACATGCACATATGGAGGGGCAACTTTTATTGAGGGGGGGGACATTAAAGATTTCGTCAACTTCGTATCCTGTAGGATCACAACTTGCTTTTAAAGGACTTGGAACCGGAATTTTTCAAGCGTCTAGTTCTTTTACAGATCTCACATCTTCTGTTATTTTCATGTCTAGTGGAACAATGGACACAAATAGCAATAATATGACTGTTTCAGGCGTGGTTGCTGGGGTGCTTGCCAGTACCTTTACTAAAGCGGGATCTGGAACTCTAACCTTAACCGGAGCAAATCTTTATACAGGCCCCACAAATATAACCGGAGGAGTTTTACAAGCTGGTATTGCAAAGACAACCTCTGCTGGGGCGTTTGGGGTGAATTCTGCCGTAACAATTAGCAGCGGAGCTACCTTAGATTTAAATGATTTTAATAATACGATTGGAAGTTTATCAGGAGCCGCAGGGAGTTTTGTTACACTTGGGACGGCAACTCTTACAGTTAATAATGGCAACAGTCAAACATTTGCTGGCGTTATTTCAGAATCTGGAGGCCTAACGCTCTCCTCAGGATCTCTTGTTTTAAGTGGTTCTAATACATATTCTGGAGATACAACGATTAACGGAGGAACGCTTCAAACAGGAACAACAACAGCTTTTAGTGGTAGTTCTGCAGTTATAATTGCAAGTGGTGGAACTTTAAGTTTAAATGGTTTTAGCAATAGCATTGCAAGTTTAACCGGAGTTACAGGAAGTTTTATTTCTTTGGGGTCGGGGATTCTAACTGTAAACAATGGAACCGGTTTGACTTTCGGAGGAAATATTTCCGGGACGGGGGGGCTATCTTTAACAACAGGAACTTTGACTCTTAGCGGATTAAATAGCTATACGGGAGCTACAACAATTTCTGCGGGGATTTTACAAGCTGGTTCTACATCAGCCTTTAGTAATAATTCAGCTGTAACGATAGTATCTGGCGCTACTTTAGCCCTGAATAATTTCAATAATACAGTTGGAAAATTAATAGGGGGGGCGGGGTCCTCAGTGACTCTTGGAAGTGGAAACTTGACTGTCAATGATGGTAATAGCCAGATTTTTGCTGGAACAATTACAGGAACTGGAGGATTGGCTCTTACATCTGGAATATTTACTTTAAGTGGCTCTAATTCTTATACAGGATCCACCCATGTTAGTGGAGGAACTTTGAATGCGGCCTCAACTTCAGCTTTTGGAAGTAATTCGAATCTTGAGGTTGATAATGGAGCAACTCTAGCTTTTCACTCCTTTAATAATACGGTAGGGACTGTTGCTAATTCGGGATCTATTTCAAATAGTGCTACAGTCACAGCATCGAGTTTTACTCAAAATACTGGAGGAGCCCTAGCCCTTGACTTTCCAACAACGACAGCCACTCCCGGGAATATTCTAACGACAGCTACTATCAATTTATCAGGAAACCTACAGGTGAGTAATACTTGGGGATTTGTACCGACACCCTCGACAGAAGTTACTTTAATGCAATCTTCAGGTTCTGGAAAGCAATTACATGGAACTTTTTCATCTTCATCCCTGGCTTTTGGTTCCTTAAGTTATGACTATAGTGAAAATTTAGTAGTCTTAGGGAATTCAGCATGTGATGCAACTTGGAACGTGTCATCTAATGGAAATTGGGGGACAACAACTAACTGGACTCCAACATGTGCCCCAGGAGTAAGTAATGCTCCAACTGATTCAGACGCGGCTAATTTTACAAATCTTTTAGCTGCCGAAATGACAGTTACCTTAGCAAATTCAGCAGGAACAGCTGCCCAGAATGTAACTCTTCACGATTTGAATTTTGATGCTAGAACTAGCTCTTTTACTATTGAGCAATTTAATAATGAGGGAATCCTTTCCTTAGATGGCCTAGCATTGGGTTCAAAACCTAAAATTACTGTGTTTTCTGGAAGTCATACGATTAATGTTCCTATTTTACTAGAGCAAGATGCAAGAATTTCTCTACACGGTGGAACTTTAACTTTAGGTGCTAAGTCAACAGTGGGTTCGATTGGAACATTCAATCTTAGTGAAGGTTCCAATTTTGGAACGTTGATCAATTATGGAGATATCTCTCCAGCGTCTATTTTATTTGAAGGGAATACAGTTAATAATTATGGAATAATAAATCCGTCAGGAGACTGTAGAATCCAAGGGTTAGGAGGGATTTCAAATGATGTAATTGTAAATAACTATAAAACCATGTCTACTCAAAGCAATTTTATAATAGGCGGAGGAGACGGGCCTTCTCAGGTCCATAATAAGTCAGGAGGTCATATTTTTGCAGGACCTGCTATGACTCTGTCTGTTGGTGGGGGAATAGCCAGTAATAATCAAGGAGCTGTTTTAGGCTCTTCAGATGCCGATTTTATATTTAGCGATGGCCTTATTGTGAATGCTGGCCAAATCCTTGCAGATAATTATACTCAAGATCCCGGAACAACTCTTTTAGTTGAAATTTCGACGCCATCTAATTTTGGAAAGATCATGGCAAGTGGCAGTGCAAATTTGGGTGGGTCTCTTCAATTAAAAGCTCTTCCACATCTTCCAATATTAGATGGCCAAACCTATGAGCTCATTACAGCAGCGCAAGGGATCCTATCTCAGTTTAGTGATTTGTCGTTCGTAAATTTCCCAAGTTCACTCATTCCAAGTTTGGTATATCTTCCGAATTCGGTTGAATTGGATCTTAGACATGTTGTTCCTGTACATTTTGGAGGAAATACACAAATTGCATTTACTTCGGTAAATCAGCATAATACTGTGATTACAAGAAAAATATATCAAATGAGGAATCGGGCTCCTCAAGTAGAGGTAGAGCAGGACTCTTCAAGAAAAGATGATGTAATATTTTCGGCAAAGGAAACGAATCTCAACTTTAGAAGAGCTTCATCAAAAGACTCCTCTTCAGATTATTTAACTCAGCAAAGCACTCCTAATATTACTTTAACAAGAAATTTATCTAGTGCAGCTCGTCAGGAATATGCTACAGAAACCGGATCTTTTATTGAGGAATTTGAAGAAGGGGATGGATATACTCCTCAACCTTGGAGTGTTTATGCAGGTCCTATTGCTTCTTTTGGAAGTGTTAAAACAAAGGCAGACCAAATTGGAATGGGCTATTCTTCTGTAGGAGCCATAGCAGGATTTGATTATCTTTTTTCAAAAGATGATCGTCGATATCAAGCAGGTTTAGGTTCCATAGTTGAATACAGAAAAAAAATCGTAGAAGCAAATAACAACTGGGGATCTTCTAATATTGATAGAATTCATGGCAGTGTATATGGAACCCTTGTTCCAAAATTAGTTCACAGTCTCCGCAGTCTCTTTCTACATTATTAGGTAGTCGGGTTGACTATGTGTTTTTAACCTCGTATTGTGATCTTTGCTTAGAAGTAGACTTGGGATGGCAAAGAGAATATTTACAAGATAATTTGGCGGTTAATTTTACTCCGTATAATCTAACAAATATACCTACAACATCTTATACAGTAGGATCAGGACGTAACAGTTTAGTTGCTGGGTTAGATCTACTAATAACATTTGATAAAGGGCGGCAGGTAGAGGCAAATGCTAATTATTTATTAAATAGTCTTTTTTATGATGTCTTTTTCTACTTAGGAGTAGGAAGAGAGTTTTGATTTGAAAGCATAAAAAAGCGGTTAAGTTTTTGACTTAACCGCTGAAAGGATTCAAACTTTCTTTGAGATTTACTGCTGAGGGTTAACTTCTAGTAATTCTACTTCGAATATCAATGTGCTATTAGGGCCGATGTGGGAACCAAATCCATGTTCTCCATAGGCTAGATAATGAGGGACAAAAAGTTGCCAAGAATCGCCTGTTTTCATCATTTGTAAAGCTTCAGACCATCCTTGAATTACCCGATTTACAGGAAGAACTTGTGGTTGATTTCTTTCATATGAACTATCAAATATTTTTCCATCAATGAACTGTCCTTTATAGTGAATTTTAACAGTATCAAAAAGAGTTGGGACTGTTTTGCCACTGCCACTTTTTATGATCTTGTATTGAAGTCCACTTGAAAGGCAAGTGATGCTATCTTTTTCCTTGTTTCCTTTAAGGAAAGCTTCGCCTTCTTGTTTATTTTTATCTGAAATTTGAGCTATGTATTGTTTTTGTTGAACTTCGATTTGCTGGCGAAGAGTTGTTAAAATTGAAATAATTTCTTTTTCAGCAAGTTTAGGAGCTTCTTCTTGAATGGCATTTTGAAAGCCATCGAGTAAAAGGTCCATGTTGATATCTGAAAATTGCATCTTAAGGTTTTTACCTGTTTCATAACCGATGCAATAGCTTACTTTTTCTTTTGTACTTTCCATGTGAATGCTCCTGAAATATAAGATCTAATAGGCAATGTATAGCCTAAATTTCTAATCTACTCAAGTTTTTTTATAGAGGGTTTGACTTATTTTTTATGGAGAGTGGACTCTTATTTAGTGGAAATTAAGAGAATCTTTTGATGTGTAAATAGAGGCGTCAAAATAGTAATTACTAGACTGTAATTCCTGTATATTAAAAAAAACAGATAAATATTTATATGAGTCAGAAGCAGCGTCTTGTTTTTGAGTTTTTAATTGGTTAACTTTAAGTGTTTTGCAGTTTTTAAAAAAAAGTTGAATTGCAGAGATAAAAGCCCCTTTCGTTTCAAAAGCTAATCTGCTATGCTACCTTTTTTAATACTAAGGAGTTTTTATGGAATGGACAAATACTAAAGCCCAACCGCTACTTGAAGCTTTGAAAGAAGGCTTTCCAGATAGTTCTAATAACACAAGACGCTCTTGGATTTCAGATCGTCGAATCACGGTTACTAGAAGAGTAGTATCGCATCCTCAGCTATTAGTACAACCAGGACAGAAGATAACGATAGGAAAAAAAACGATTTACATGGAAGAGGGTGTCGAGATTCTTTACGAAGATGATCATATTGTGGCTCTGTATAAACCAGCGGGAATCCTAAGTGTAGCTACTGATTACGATTTATTAGAGAATGTGCATTCTTATTTAAAAAAGAGATTTAACAAGAGAAGAGTATATCCGGTTCATAGACTAGATAGAGAAGCTTCTGGGGTAATGATTTTTACTTATTCAGATAAAGCCCAATACGCGCTTAAGAGACAGTTTGAAGAGCACTCCATTCAGAGGCAATATATTGCGGTTGTAGAAGGAGATCTCGAACAGACTAAGGGGACTTGGCAGAGTTATCTCTATGAAGACGGCGCCTATTATGTTCGTAGTGTTACGGACCCTACTTTAGGGGAACTAGCAACGACTCACTATAAAGTAATCAAACGAGTAAAAAGTACGTCAACTTTACTTGTTAGTTTGGAAACAGGCAAGAAAAATCAAATTCGCGTCCACTGTAAAGAAGCTGGCCATTCTATTCTTGGAGATAAAAAATATGGATCAACTTTAGATCTAGGAGGAAGAGTCGCTCTTCACGCATATAAACTTGGAATTCAACATCCAATCTTAGAAAAACCAATGACTTTTGAAAGAGCAGCTCCTCCGGAATTCAATAAATACTTGCCGTAACTTTAATTGAAAATCATCGTAAGTCCAACGCTTATGATAACTACAGCAAAGATTTTACGAATTACATTGATATTCAAAGCTTGAGCGAGTTTAACTCCGTAAAAAGAACTTACAAAACTGCTTAAGCTTATGGCCAAAAATGCGGGGATATAGATATATCCAAAGCATCCTGGAATGTAAGGAGTGTCTTTAGTTGAGATAAGCTATCCAATAGAGCCCCCAAGGCTTATCAGAAATGATGTAGCGGAAGATGTTCCAATTGCTTTTTTTCCTTGAAAGTGAAAATAGAGAAAAATTGGCAACATAAAAAAGCCCCCGCCTAAGCCTAATAGATTTGAAAGGCAAGCAACCCCGATTCCAATTAAAGTGAATAGGAAGAAACTAGGGATTTCGTGAGTTTCGAGTGTGGTTTTCAACGGTTTTATAAAAAAAATGCCTAGTAAGCAGGCAAAGATTCCAAAAACATATTGAAGCGAATGCGTGGAAAGTTGTCTTGCCATAAACGCTCCGGCAAAAGACCCTATTACAATTCCTAAAAATATACGTCTGATAGCTTCCCATACGACATTATTTTTTTGTGATGAAAGTATGTTGCAGAAAACGTGTTGATTACCATAGAGGAAATAGAAGTAGCAATTGCAATCTGCATAATGAGGTCTTTAGGAAAGTCTAAAAAAGAGAATATAATCAAAAGAGCTGGAACGGTTATAATTCCTCCTCCGATGCCAAGTAAAGCAGCAGCAACTCCCAAGACAGCCCCAATAATGATGTATAATAAGATAGTTAAAAGCATATATTTTCCTGGATTATATGTTTCATGTTAATTAAGTGTGGGATGTTGTCAATACAAATTGATTTAAGGTGAAAAAATGAATAATAAATCTACTGCTTTATCAGATTTAATTGAGTTTTTGAGCAGTAAGCTGCCCCAAACTCTGTCGTTATAACCTATACAAATATACTCATTGCATAGTTACGTTAACCAAGCGGTAATGTTAACGATTAACCTGTCAGGATTGAAGCCAAACTCCCCCGAAGCAGAACGCATTATCAAGAAACATCATGAATTTACAGATCAAATCCAAGATGCAATCCAAGAAGTATATAGGGGGCTGAGCTTTTTGACATCCTCACCGGCCTAAAGGAAGGGGATTCCTACGGCGTTCAGTTAAAAGCTAACTGACTCACTTCAGTGGGTTCCTGCTTCAATGAGTGTCTTAACTTGGCAGACTCTCCAAAGGCTAACAAGCGATATCCTCGCTCTAATATATTGATTGCGCCGACAACGTCAGCATTATTTTCATATGTAGAAATAACGCATTTAAAAAAAGCTTGAATCTTGCGATTGTCTGCTGAAACATGATGAAAATCTGGACATGTTTGACTCGTGTGATATGGAGGAACTGCTATTAGAACTCCACCACTCCATTTTAATTTATATTCTAACTGACTAGGAAATATGCCCCATCCTTGATCTAAAATGCAGCGATTCAGTCTGTTTTTTTTCTTTGTCATCCTTTCAGGTTCAACACTCGTTCCAGCTGCTGACTTAGAGATCTTACGTATCTGCAAATCCTCAATAGAATTTGTTGTGATTTTATGCAGGAAGTCTTTGCTCATATTGGCTATCTGCGTGTGAATTTTCTGGACTTTATTTTTTGCTTTTTTCCAATTGTTACTAAATCTAACCTTACGGCTCATTTTTCGTTGATAGTTTGATAAACGGGCTGCATGCTTCTTGAAAGAGTTTAAGGGTGAGATGAAATTCCCATTACTCATTGCTGTAAATTGAGTAATTCCTAAATCGATTCCTACTGCAGCAGTAGCTGTCAGAACAGGCACTTCTAGCTCAGCTCGCGTTTGAATAGAGATAAACCATTTTTGCCAAATAGTAGGAAGAGTAATCGTATAGTCTTCCAGGTATTTTTTTTGATCTTCCAAAAAACCTTTCATTGCTAATTTAGCTGCTTCGCGATCCTCATCTGAGGAAGCTTGATCGATAGAGGCTTGAATTTTTGTGAATTTTTCTAATAAAAACGTAACTATCAAAGACATATGAGTGCTCCTCACATAAAAAAGTCAGGATATCATAGCACAGTTCTTTTTTTTACGCACTCTTGCCGGAAGGACACAAAAGATGGAATTATTTTTTATTAAAAGATTCTGAAATAAGCTCTAACTTTTTTTTGCGGCTAAGTTTTTTTATTGCAGCTTCTCTTTTGGAGGATTCCGATCTATTTGGGTGTATTTCGCAAAATAAGATTTCTTGAGGAGCTGAAAAATGAAAAAATCGAGCCCCTTTTTTATTTTGATGGGCTTTAAAGCGGAGCTCTAGGTTTTTTGTTATCCCTGTATAGAGTTTGCCCTCTTTACTTTGAATAATGTAAACCGTCCAGTTTTGATCAATCATCGATTCCTCTATAAAATTAATGATCTTTAAGTAAGAAAAAGTATTTATTTTCTTCTACCCATTTAGTCGATTTGCCATGAAGCTTTCTCTCGGTTTTAACGAGATTTTCAATAATAATAGGAGGGAATTTATCGGGATGTTTAGCTATTAAGGCTCCTAGTACGTGTTCTTCTGGAAAGCACGACATAAAAGGAGTTCCAAGCTTTACTAGTCGGTAATATTCTTCTATTAGTTCACTTACTTGGAGTGTTCTAAAATCAAGTCCGATGATCCTAGCTCTGACTGATTTTGTTTCATACATATCGATACCGGTTTCTTTAAGAATCACTTCTTGTGTACAGGGAAGAAGATATCTTTTTGCATTTTTACGCAGTTGGAAAAAACTTCCTGTTTTTGCAATATGGTCAAAAATCGCTTTGGGATTTTGCATAGGCTGCATAGCAGAATCGATCCAAAGAGCCTTTTGAAATCCAAGTTTTTTAACTTCCAAAAGAGCGAAAATTTTAAAACAGTAAGGAACCCCTGCATAGCATAGTTCTTTTCCTGTAGGATTTGGAAATCCACCAGTCATATAAAGAAAATGACCATTCCAGCCTGTCTTTTCTAGTTCTTTTATATTAGAAGCAAGTTGACTTGCATAGACGCCATCATAAGAAGCAAAACTGACGATGCAGCAGTCTCCTCCTTGGTTGATTTTCATCAGTTGTTTAACGGGTGTTTTTTCTTGAGACTCATTAATTAAAGTCTGTTTAATACCACGACTCATCCTTCCTAAGAAATCACCTTGTTCTTTTAGAACTGGTTTTTTAAACCAGGTTTTTACATTTTTTTGAGACTCAGGATAAATCTTATCTAAGAGGGGAGCTATGTCTATAGCTCTGAGCTTTTTTTGTAGATCACACCATTCTGAATTTGTAAGTTCTTCTTTGGGTTCAAAGTCGATTTGAAAGGGGTTAGAAAGAAGAGGCGTAATGGCTAAGAGGAAGTAGATGAGAAGAGTTTTCATAAAGCGCTTTTTTAGTGTAGGGTTTGTAAAAAGAAATAGCCTTTGTCTTGCACCCAGTTTACATCTTTATTGCCTAATTTAATTTCAGGAAACGAGAGAGCTTTAAAAGATTCACAAACCCATTTACTAGGCTCTTTTCCTATAATAGAAGAAAAAACATATTCTTCGGGGAAGCAAGAGATAAAGGGAAAACCTATTTCTACAAGTCGATAATATTCAGTAATAAATTCCTTTGCAAGAGGCGATTCCATATCAAATCCAATGATTTGTGCACTAACATAGTCAGTTTTTAATACGTCGACCCCAGAGATGTCTTTAATAAGAGATCGCGTTTTTGGCAAAATAAATTTGGTAAAAGGAGTGTGCTTTTTAAGAAAGCAACCATACTTTTCTATGCATTCAAACAAAGGAGAGGGGTCTTTTAAAGGTAAAAAAGAGGCGTCGATCCAAAGGATTTTTTGAAATCCTTTTTTTTGAGCTTCTAATAAGGTGAAGATTTTAAAAGCGTAAGGAACTCCACTATATTGAATTTCTTTGCCCGTAGGATTGGGGAATCCCCCTATTTTATAATAAAAATACCCATTGAACCCTGTTTTTTCTAGATGTGTGGCTGTAGATTTTATAAGCTTAGAATAAATCCCGTTAAAGCTGACATAGCAAACTATGCAGCGATCTCCGCCTTTGTTGATTTTTATAAGATGTTCGGAGGGGATTTGTCCGTGTTCTACGTTTATGAGAGTTTGATGACTCGCTTTAGAAATGCGATTATAAAAATCTTCTTTAGTAGCCAGAGGAGTTGACCACTGCCAAAGAGATTTTTTAGGAGGGTTCTTCGGGTAGAAATCATCTATAACAGACTTAAGATCAAGGTCTTGTAGTTTTTTTTGAACCTCGATTAAGTCTTCATTTGTAAGATTCTCTTTGACAGCAAAATCTATTTTAAAAGGATTGCTTAAAAGTAAAAAAGGTAAGAAAAAAAGTAAATAAAGGTATTTCATGACGCAGAGTATATTTTATTGAGCGTAATTTTGCACAGTGTTTTTATGATCAGTAGTAAACTCAAGTTTGTGCTATTGTTTTTTATAAGGATTGAAATCAGGGGGGGGGCATGATTTTCTGGAAAAAGTTAGTTGTAAATTGGTTCGGAAGAGGAGAGATTCTACAATTAGACGGAATAGATCTGTGGTATGAATCGTTTGGAGAGAAAAGCAATCCCTGTTTACTTTTAATCATGGGAGGGTGTTGTCAGGGGATTTTGTGGCCAGATCTTTTTTGTGAAAAATTGACTTCGTTAGGGTTCTTTGTCGTTCGTTTTGATGCTAGGGATACTGGATATTCTAGTTACTTTGATTATAAAAAAAATCCATATACTCTACTGGACATGGCAAAAGATGCGGTTTTACTGCTCGATTATTTGAAAATAGAAAAAGCTCATCTGATGGGAACTTCAATGGGTGGTGCTGTTGCACAGATCTTAGCAGTGCACTTTCCTTTTAAACTATTAAGTCTGATTCTGATGGCAACTAGTGTTGACTTTAGAAATGTCGTAAATGCCATTCAATCTAAAGAATTAGGTGGACTGCCTCTGCCGGATCCTTCTAAGGAATGTCTAGAATGGATTAAGTCTTTTTCTGTAAATCACCCTCATTTAACCTGTTTGCAAAAAATAAAAAAGCAGCAAGAGGGTTGGAAGATGCTTAATGGACCCAAGGCCTCGTTTGATGGGAAATATTATAAAAAGATGATGATTAAGACTGTTTTACGTCAAAGATCCTATCAATCTTTTTTAAATCATGTATGTGCAATTAGCTCTTCTGTTGACATTCTTTTAGATACAATGGGAAAAATCCAAGTTCCGGTTCTTGTCATTCAAGGTAAGGAAGATCCTGTATTTCCAAAAGAGCACGGAGAGTTTTTAGCAAACAACCTTCCTTATGGTCAATTATTCCTCGTAGAAAAAATGGGGCATAATTTAAACTCGTGTTTCTATGATGTAATCATAGAGAAAATCAACTCTTTTTTAAAAGGAAAGTAAGTCATGTACTGCTCAAAATGTGGGACTTTTCAAGAAGAAGATTGCTTTCGAAAAGTTTCGTTTCGATCCGAATGTACTAGTTGTGGAGCTTCTTTACATTGTTGCTTGAATTGTAAATACTACCAAGTAGGGCTTTCTAATGATTGCAAAATTCCGGGGACCGAGAGAATTCTCGATCGAGAGTCGGGTAATTTCTGCGAAGAATTTAAGTCTTCAGATAGAGTTTATCAAAAGCACCAAGATATCGGGAAAAAAATTTTTGATGATCTTTTTAAGTAAGTTATTTTATAAGAGTGACCTCTACATAAGGTGTTCCAGGGCCTTCATTAGATCTGTATTTAACTAAGAGTTTAGTTTCAAGATCGAACCAAGCTTCTGCTTTCCAAAACCTTTTTTTAAAGCCTTTAAGTGTGATTTTAAGTTTTTGCGTTTCATAGGGTTTTTCATTAATTATTATTCTTTCTATTTTTTCTTTAGTGGCTGTCATATCATGAATAGTCGTGTCTTTTTTATATACGATGACAAAAGAAATTTCTTGCTTTTTACTAGTTAAAAAGGGCTTAAATCCGAACTTAAATTCTTGGATCCAAGGGGTGTTTCCTATGCTTAGGACTTTAACCTTTTCTTGGTTTTTAACCGAAAGATTAGTTCCTTCACGTTGAATTTCAAAGAGTTGGTCTTTAGGTTCTTTTTCAATGAAGTAGTGAAGATCAAAAGCTTGAGAATATTTTAATTTAACATCATTTCCTCTGTTTTGCCCAGAGACTTCAATTTTATTTGCATCTTCATGAAGAGTCCACTGAGTGTTTGTTTTTTCTCCATTTAAAATACTTAGATAGGTATAAGAACTGCTCCAACATTGAAAGGGGGAAAGATAGGCGTAAAAAAAGAGAATATAAAAAAAGGGATGGTAATTCATAACTTGTTTCCTTGGTTTCTTATGAAACTTGTAAGGAAAAATGAATAAAAATTCAATCTCTTTGACAAACTTTCTTAGTTCTGCAACTCTTTCAAAGAAAGTAAAGAAAATATTTCAGTGATTTAATCGAGGTTCTATGGGCAAAGTTGATAGTCTTGAGAAAAAAAGATTAAGTTCTTCAACTCATCCTTGGAAATGGCGTTTGGTTGTTGGAATCTTAATGTTTCTAATGGCTTTTGTGGGCGTTTTTTTAACTAGTATAAAGCAAGAAAGCGCTTGGGAATACTGGAGATTCTTGTCTTGTTTTTTTGCAGTAATAAGTTTAGGTCTTAGCGCTTATTTGAAAAAATATAATTGGAAAGATTCTTTAGTTACCATTTGGCATGAAATTTTTCATTGGTTTGGTCTTATATTTTCTATAGCAATTCTTTCTAATATGGTACACCTAGGGGTTTTAAGTTCTTTTGCTGCGAGTTTACAGGCTGTTGTTCTAGTTTCTTTAGCAACTTTTTTAGCGGGCGTATATATTGAAAAAACATTTTTATTTATAGGTGGCTTAATGGGATGTTTTGCGTTACTCCTTTCTTATATTAGCATTTACAGTTATCTTTTTGCCATCCCAGTAGTGCTTGTTTTTTTATTTGGTTTTTATTGGTTTATTAGGACTAAAATTCGCAGGGTAACATCGGAGAATGTCGAATGAATGTATACGCTTTATGGAATCAATTTTCTTCTTGGATTATGCAAGCTGGACTTCCTACAGTTGCAATTTATCACATGCTTTCTGGCAATGTCTTTTTAAATGTATCGGCTAGTGATGCTGAAGGGATCGAAAAAATAGCCAATATATATTTAGCCCCAATTCAATATCTTTTAGCTGGGAACCAGGCCGAACCTATTTTTTCAGAAAACGGCGATTTGATTAGTTACCAACTCAAGCAGCGATTTTGTTATGAAGACCCCATGATTTGGATTAAAACAGTAGCTTCTTATTGTGTAGTTCCTTCTTCGTTGATTATTGGAGGAACTCTAAAAGGAGTTTCTTGTTTTTTTGAAGCAACCAGATTAAGGCATAAACGGATTGCTTCTTGTTTATTGACAGCTCCAGTTTTTTCTAAAAATAATCTATATCGATCTATGGGGATAGAGCTTGTAGACTTTGATAAAGCAGAAATGATAGTATCTCAAGGCTATCAAAGAAGACCTGGTGATGAATTAAATCTTCTAGCAGAAAAAGAAGCCTTAAAAGAAATTGTTTCTCTTCTTAATCAACATGAAATAGTCTACTGGTTGGATTGTGGAACTTGTCTCGGTGCATATCGTTATGGGGGTAATATTCCCTGGGATTGGGATGTCGATCTTGCTATTTTACAGCCCGATTTCAGTAATGTCCGGCAAATACTACAAAAGTTAGACCCTGAAAAGTACATGGTTCAAGATTGGTCAAGTAGAGATAACACTCAATGCTATTTAAAGGTATATGTCAAAGGAGTGAATGCGCTTATTGATATCTATCATTTTGCCGTTGATGAGCAGCAACAAACTATTCGTTCTATTTTAGCAAATGAATATTCTATTTTTTTACCAGATTCTTGGAGAATTAGAGAGAGAAGATTTATTATTCCATCTCCTTTTTCTACTGTATTTCCTCTTAAAAAGGCCTTGTTTGATGGGATAGAGGCATATGTTCCAAATCAAACACAAAAGTATTTAGAGCAACGATATGGAGATATCAGCCCAGCCAAGATTTATAGTGAAGAAACGGGCCAATATGAAAAGGATCTAAATCATCCTTATTGGAAAGAGCTATATAGCCGGTGATTTCTTTAGATCCTATAGCCTATTTCCATTCAACTTCTAATGAAAAAGCTGATGTTCCAAGACAAGGGTCTCTTTCGACAGATCATTTAGGTGTAATTCGTTTCTTGCCGGGTAAAAATTTTGAGCAAGCTATAGAAGATTTAGAGGGGATGGAGAAAATATGGGTTCTTTTTTGGATGCACCAGGTAAGTCACTGGAAAGCTAAAGTACAGCCCCCTAGAGAAGTGACGAAAAAGAGCGTATTCGCTACGCGATCTCCCCACAGGCCCAATCCTATAGGGCTTTCATGTGTTACTCTAATTGCAGTTCGGGGTCGTGAACTGGAAATTAAGGATCATGATCTTTTAGATAAAACGCCTATTTTAGATATCAAACCTTATCTCGCCTATGCTGATAGTTTTCCCGATGTTAAATCGGGGTGGCTTGATTTGCTGTCAGATATCTCTTCTAATACTATTTGTTGGGAGGCGTTACCTCTGCTACAAATGGATTATCTCAAAGAAGAGTGGCAAGTGGATTTGTATTCGAAAATAGAATCTAGATTGAAATATTTTATGATTCCCTCTTCATCTAATCGTGTTTCTTTTTTAGGAGAAGAATATAATTTGTTGGCGTATAAGGAATGGCGTATTCTTTTTCAAAAAAAGGCCTTGAATATTGTAATCCTTGCTATATTTAGTGGGTATAAAGAGTCTGAGGTAAATGGAATCCCATTACATAGTAAGTTTTCAGGAAAGTTCAATTCTTTTTTTTCTGAAATGTTTATTGGAAATGGATTCGCTTTATATTTGAAGAGTAAGCTTAATTAATAAGTGTTGTTGCAATTATAGTTGTTCTTTTGTATCATTTGCTTATCGATTCTTTTAATGTGTAGGTTATTTTGAATTGTTTATTAAGTTATTTTTTTTATTCGCAAAATACAAGTACTTTTCTTGTAAAAGAAGAAAAGAAAAAGAATTTAATAAAAAATGTATTTAATAAAATATTGGATAGAGCAATCTGTGGAGTAGATTCGGTTAAAGCTTTATGGAAGCCTGCAAATTTTATAGTTCATTTAAAACAAGAAAGTAGCAATCAAGTTTTTAAGGATACTAAATATAGTGAATTAAAATTTGATGAAGCATTAACATCTTATAGGAACGATGTTGAAGAAAATTTGAAGCAGGGCCCTTTAAAGGAAGAATACAAAAAAATAGCACGTAAAATAATGGAGCAGTCAATGCTTCCTCAAGCCGCTAAAATCATGACTAGGTATCTGCCTACTAATCATTTTAATGACTCATTGTCGAATCAATTGCAATTAGATAGAATCGCGATTGAGAAAAATGCTCATAAAGCAGAGCAAGGGATCCTAAATAAGCAAGGATTGAAGCTTTGTGGGGAACTAGGCGTTTTTTTTGATCCACATATGAATGGAAATCTACCTTTTCTAATTGGAACTAGAGATATAAATGGATCTAAAGTAAAGGTTTTAAGGCATGCTGTTCCAACGATTGAAACGGTGCGCGTTAAGGTTTCCGAAGAATATAAAGCGTTTCTTGAAGATTGCAAATCACGAAAATCAAAAATTTTATATTGTTGCTTATTGAACCCTAATAAAATAAGAGAAATGAAACTTATTCGTATTTTACATGATATAGGGAGTAAATATAAGGATGTATTTAGTTTTATTCGAATTCCTTTAGATGGAATTTTGAGTAAGGTTGATAATGATGAAAGTTTAGATATATATCGCAAAAAAATTGAACTTGATATTTTTAATGAAATAAATTCCCCTTTCACTTTAAAGAATGAATTTATATTTGGATCTAAAGAAATAGTTGAAATTGTCCGTGAAAATTATAAGAATATTTCTGTTTTTTCTTATAACTGTATTGTCGATGTATATCGAAAAAAAGAAGATTTATTAAAAAATAATCCAAAAGAATTAAAGTTTTTATTAAAAGAAAAAAAACAAGCTTTTATGATGCTTTTTTCTTCGGTGCTGCGATCTGTTCTGATTGAAAAGTTGAAAATAAATTATTATGGAAATGTTTGTAAAGATGCCATAGATAGAGCTTCAGCACATTTAACCAGTGATCTGATTTGGGATCAGTTTTTAACAGGTGATTTAAAAACAGAATCTTTTAAAGGCCGTATTAGTGCCTCTTGGCCAGCTTTTATGGCAAAAACCCAGCCGGTGATTAAATCTAGGGCTGATTGGGGCGTTTCTTTTGTTAAATGGGCGGAATCTGCTTTAACTCTGGGTTTTAGACCTAGAATTCTTAAAGACTATGATAAATTACTGAATATACACGTAGATAAAAAGGTGTCTTTTCTTGATATGTTTAAAGATTATTGGCTTAAGTAGTCTCTTTTAAATCCTGTAGATTTCCTCTATTAATTGTCTTTTTCGTGGATTTTTTTAAATACTTATGTATAGTGCCTTTAATACCGTATATAGGAAGGTGACTAAGTGGGGAATATTTTCAAACGAGGGCTTATAGCTGTAGCTCCTCTAGCTTTAACTTTAGCTTTGTTTTTTTGGTTTTTTAACATGTTAGAAGGTGTTTTTAGCGTTCCTCTTAAAGCTCTTGTTGGAGAGCACTATTTTAGTGGGCTTGGTATTCTAGTAGCTTTGGTTCTGATTTTTTCTATTGGAATTGTAATTAATAATTGGTTGATTCAAAAATGTTCAAAGGCTATGGAAGCTTTGCTTGTTCGGATTCCCCTTGTAAAAACTTTATATAATTCCATAGGCGAGATGATGAGCTATTTTGGATCTAAGGAAAATCAAAAACCGGGACAAGTAGTCTTAGTGGAACTAGCTGGAGCGAATTTAATAGGGCTTATTACAAGAGAATCTTTTGATGATGTACCTGATGGGATTGCAAAAGACGGAGACGTAGCGGTTTTTCTTCCTATGAGTTATCAAATTGGGGGCTATACAATCATAGTTCCTAAGTCTCGAATTACAAAGATTGCTATGAGTGTGGAAGATGGGATGCGGTTTGCTGTGACAGCGGGTGTTTTAACTCATCCTAAAAAATCACCAAATGCTTCACAAAACTAATAAATCAACAAAACTCACCCCTTCTATCTTCTAGGTTGAAATGGGTGAGTTTTTTTCAATTATCATTCATATTAATTATTTGTTAAGTCGCTTTTTTTAAGCATTTTCATTACTTAAATATAGATTTAGTTATTATTGTTTTTAGTTTTTATTTATTTTTATATTGATTATTTAAGCTTTATATGTAAAATTTAAATTTTAATCTAGACTTGGGAGAGTTCGATATGAGCGCTAAAAAAGAAGTTATTTTGATTACAGGTTGTAGTGGTCGTATTGGATTTAGGGCAGCTGAAAGGTTTTCTGAAAAATATCAAGTCGTAGGTTTTGATATTTTTTTAATGGGTAACTTTCCTGGAATGGAGTTAATTAGTGTAGACATGGCGTCAGATGAAAGTGTTAAGGAAGGTCTTGATTATGTCTATAAAAAATATGGAAACAAATTAGCTGCTGTAGTGCACCTTGCTGCGTACTATAACTTTACAGGCGGAGGATGGGCTAACTACCAAAGAATTACGGTTGATGGAACGGGAAGGTTGCTTAAAGGGCTTGAGAAATTTGAATGTGAACAGTTTATTTTTTCTAGTACAATGTTAGTTCATTCTCCTTGCAAACTAGGAGAGAAAATTACGGAAGAATCACCGGTTATTCCTAAATGGCAATATCCTAAATCAAAAGTGTTGACAGAAGCTCTTATTATGAAAAATAGAGGAAATATGTCTGCTCTTATATTGAGAATTGCCGGAGTTTATGATGATCGATGTCATTCAATTCCGCTTTCTAATCAGATTCAAAGAATTTATGAAAACCAATTAGAAGGGCATGTTTTTGCTGGAGAGTTGTCGCATGGGGCTTCTTTTATGCATATGGATGACCTTATTGATGCTATAGAGCTTTCTGTGGAAAAAAGAAAAACTTTATCGAAAGAGCTTTTTTTAGTAATGGGAGAAGAGACAACTCTTAGCTATGATGATTTGCAAAGATCCTTTTCTAAGCTTATTTATGGGAAAGAGTGGAAAACTTGGGCTCTTCCAAAAGGTTTAGCAAAAATAGGGGCTGTTGTTAAGCAGTACATACCATTTATTCGAAAAACCTTTATTCAGCCTTGGATGATTGAGCTTGCAGATGATCAGTATGAGCTAGATTGTACAAAAGCAAAAAAACTCTTAGGATGGAATCCTAAGAGAAATCTTAAGGACATGCTGCCACTTTGGATTGAAGAGCTTAAAAAAGAGCCTTTAGCTTGGTATGACGAAAACAAGCTTAAACCTTCCGATCAAGTAAGAAAAGAAAAATCATAAGGGGCTAAGTAAAATGGAAAAAAAAGGACCTTTAATTATAGCGTCTCTTGGGTTGTGGCTTTTAGTATCTCCGATAACATTTGGGTCTGTTAGCTCGGTTATTTCAAATAATGATATGGTTTGTGGTCTTTTATTGATTTTGATTGGTTTTTGTGCCATCCAAGCATCAAAAAAGTGGTTGCTGAAGTTAGCCGCCCTTATAGGTCTTTGGCTCCAGTTAGCTCCTTTAGTTTTTTGGGCTCCAGAAGCAGGTTCTTACCTTAATGAAACATTGGTAGGCATGGTTCTTATGATTCTAATATTGTCTTTGAAGGGGCTTTCTGATGAAGAAAAAGGAGGAGAAACTCCTCCTGGATGGTCTTTTAATCCTTCTTCTTTTGGGCCTAGAGGGGTAACCGTTTTTCTGGCTTTGATAGCTTGGTTCTTAGCTAGATATCTAGCTTCTTATCAACTTGGATATATTCATGAGATTAGAGATCCTTTCTTTGGGGATGGAACTATTAAGGTTATTTCATCTAGCGTAGCTAAATTGTTTCCAGTTTCTGATGCAGGACTTGGAGCCTTTGGCTATTCTTTAGAGTTTTTATTGGGTTTAATAGGAAGTACGCGCAGATGGAAGACAATGCCTTGGGTATCGATCTTTTTTGGTTTGATGGTCATCCCAGCTGGGATGATTAGCATTTTACTTATTGTATTGCAGCCTTTACTGGTGGGGGCTTGGTGTGGAATTTGTTTACTTATAGCGGTTTGTATGCTTGTTATGGTTTTATTAACAATTCCTGAAATGGCTGCTACTGTACAATTACTTTTAAAGTCAAAAAAAAACCATTGTTTTTGGCTTGTTTTTTGGCATGGATCTTCGGGCTTTGCAGAGTTGCCGTTAGAGCCTATCCAAAGAACATGTACTTCAGAACTTGGTTTTACAGTTCCTTGGAATTTGCTGTTAACAGCCCTGTTGGGTGTTTGGTTAATGTGCGCCCCCTCTATATTTGGAGATTTGCATTCAGCGTCAGATAGTAATTATGTGGCAGGTCCGTTGCTTGTGGCCATATCAGTAATCTCATTTTCAGAAATAGTCAGACGTTTGAGATTTGTCAATCTAGCTATTGCTATAGGACTTATCTGCGCATCATTTCTTCTGCCCGGATATACTACATACGGCTTTATTAATACTCTTGTCGTAGGAGTTTTCATTTCTCTTCTATCTATTCCTAAAGGGAAGATGCATGAGCGTTGCGGAAAGTAGTTATAAGCAGCTTGTAATAAACGTTTTAAGTTTTTTATTTTTTAAAAAAAATAAAAAGTTTGCAGTAAAATGAGAGTGTTTTGTATAGTCTTGCCATCTTGAATAACGAAAGTTAAGTCAAAGAAAAGTCGAAGCCTAAGAGCCGGCGTACAAGATGTTTTGAAAACAGAGATGAAGTGACGAACTAAACGAAGTTTGTGTGGGTTATGTAACAGTAACCCGAAAATTAAGTTATATAAAATCAAATTTATTGAGAATTTGATCTTGGTTCAGATTGAATGCTGACAGCGTGGATGAGGCATGCGAGTCGAACGAAGTAGAAGGGCAACCTGCTACTTAGTGGCGGAAGGGTTAGTAATACATAAACAACCTGCCTTTAACCTG
>CAMDHO010000010.1 GCA_945898205.1 Chlamydia trachomatis
TAAGGGAACAGACTTTAAAACCGTTTCACGAAGTGAGTTAAAACGAGTAGAAAAGCTGTTAAATCAACGTCCAAGGAAGATATTGGGTTTTCGCACTCCTGAAGAAGTGTTTAGGGAAATGAGGAGAAAAAAGAAACCGCCAAATAGAGGCTGTACTTAGAAAAAGCAAAGAAAAGTGGGTATCTAATCCTATAGGTACCCCTCTCATAGAACAAACATCGCCCTTCCCATAAAAAGAGACGCGGCGATCCTATCCTAGGTTCTCTTGATCCTATATGGCAAGTTTTTTTAAAAAATTTTAATCGTGCTAACTCCCTATCCACCTGAAAATCTAAGTATTACGTAAATCACTCCCGCTATCGAAGAACGAGACAAGCTCGTTCCTCTCAATTGGAATCTGTAGAATAGATATATAAAAAAATAAAACAAAGTGTCGGGGGGCAAAAAAGCCCCCCGCACCCCCAATTTTATCTTTCAAAATGGTAAAATAAAAATTAAGAAGAATAGGGGTGTAGACACAACTCTATTATAGTACTTAAATTAAGTGAATAATCGTTCTAAATGATGCGTTTATTTTGTGAACCCACAATTTTAAATTAAATTATACTTGTATTTTAATTGTTTTATTATGTTTTGTTGTAATCGAGCTTCTTAAGTGTTTGTGTTTGTTTTTGATAGGTAAGTAATTGTGGTTTTATTAATTTTTTAGATGTAAAATAGCAAATAATCGCAAGATAAGAGCGCTATTTGCAACTATTAGGATAGGGTGTCGCTTGTTAGTCTGAGGGAAATCGATGAGGTTAAGCTCTCAAAGAAGGAGTCCTCATTCCTTTAGGGTAGAGCGGATTTTAGAGAAGCTTCCAAGGAAACTAAAGCTGCCTTAAACCATACTTCTGAGAGCGTTGGATGAGCGTGAATTGTATTTGAAATAGAATCTATGGTAAGTCCATTTTGGATTAGAATCGCGATTTCGGAAATTAAAGAAGAGGCTTCTAATCCGATCACTTGAGCACCTAAAAGTCTCCCTGTTTTATTTTCTATAAGGATTTGTGCAAATCCTTCTGTTTCTGTAGTAACAATGGATCTGGCAAGAGCTTGGAAAGGAAATTTTCCAATTGTATAAGAAAGCCCCTCTTTTTCAGCTTGCTCTGCATTTAATCCAACACTGGCTATTTCCGGATGAGTAAAAATAATAGAGGGAACAGCTTTATAACTCATGTGAGCCTCTTTCCCACAGGCATTAGAAGCTGCAACGGTTCCTTGAAAAGATGCGACATGAGCCAGCATAACTTTTCCTGTAACGTCACCTACTGCATAAATGCCAGGGACTTTTGTAATCATCCTATCTGTAACATGAATAGCCCCTTTAGAATCTACAGATACTCCTGCTTTTTCAAGCTCAAGATCTGCAGAAATCACTTTTCTTCCTATAGCAATCAATGCGCTATCAGCCTCGATTGAAGGCTTTCCTTTGATGTGCACTGTAATTCCAGCCCCTTCAGTCGCTATCTTTTCTGTAGACGCTTCTGTTATGATATTTATTCCTTTTTTAGAGAAAATTTGAGTCATTACGCTGGAGATGTCTGATCCTTGATGAGGTAAAATAGAAGGACAGGCTTCGATAAGAAAAACTTCAACTCCGAGCTCAGCAAATAAAGAGGCAAATTCACATCCTATATAGCCCCCACCTATAATCGCGATCTTTTTAGGGAGCTTTGAAATCTCTAAAATAGAAAAAGAATTGAAGACTTTTTTATGGTCACAGGGAAATTCTTTTATATCTAGAGATTCAGATCCTGTAGCAATGATTGCACTAGTAAAAGAAATAAAAATATTATCAGAACCCACTATTTTTATTTCTTTTGAAGAAGTAAATGAAGCTTTACCTTGAAAAATAACGATACCTTGAGACTGGATAAGGTTCTTTAAGTCTTCTTTCATTTTTTCAAGAACAGAATCTTTGCGGGCTTTCATTTTAGCGTAGTCGAAAGAAATAGAGCCGACTTCAATTCCGAAATCAGAAGAGTGCCGAATCCGATCAAGCATTAGAGCGTTCGTAATAAGTGTTTTGGTAGGAATACAGCCTTCATTTAAGCAGGTGCCTCCCAGATTGCCTTTTTCGATAAGAGCTACTGTTTTTCCCATTTGTGAGGCTTTAATGGCGGCTGCAATCCCTCCGGGTCCGGCACCGATAACAACAATATCAAAAAAAATTCTTTCCATAAACGCTAAATCCTTTTCTTTGTTTTTTCTATGATGCATACTGCAATAAAAGAGGCTTATCTTTTTTCCATAGCATATAAAAATTAAATAGAACAGATTTTTCGCTCAATAATGTGATAGTATGCGCGGACCTCTTGTCCTTTAGAAGGGGATCAAAAGAGATGATGGTAAACCGCTTTTTTTATCCATAGAGGCCTTTTTCTAAAGGTGAGCAAATTTAATGGATATTCATAAAAAAGTTAGAAAAAAAGATGATTCCACTCTTGAATCTCTAATTTCGTTTCATATATAATCCCCAGGTAGGATTTTACTATAAGGAAGTGTTGTATGAGTACTATTCAAATGCAAGGAAACGAAAACGTTAAAACAGAGCAGCATAAGCTCTCTAAGCTTCTAAACTCGGTTCAGGATAAGATTATTGGTCAACACCTTTTAATTGAACATTTGCTTGTCTGTCTTTTATCCGATGGGCATGCCTTGATTGAAGGAATGCCAGGTCTTGCAAAGACTCGTTCAGCAAAGGCAATCGCAGATGGAATCGAAGGCGAGTTTCACCGAATTCAATTTACACCAGATCTTTTGCCGTCAGACCTTATTGGGACGGAGATTTATATTCATGAAAAAAGTAGTTTTATTTTTAGAAAGGGACCTCTTTTTAACAACATTTTACTTGCGGATGAAATCAATCGAGCCCCAGCAAAAGTACAGTCCGCCCTTCTCGAAGCCATGGAAGAAAAGCAAGTAACAGTGGGTCATGAAACCTACCTGCTCCCAGAGCTATACATGGTAATTGCGACACAAAACCCAATTGAGCAAGAGGGGACATATAATCTTCCAGAAGCTCAGTTAGATAGATTTATGATGCATCTTGAAGTGGATTATCCGACGCCTAGTGAAGAATTTTTAATTGTCGAGCTAGATGAAAAGAGGCAGCTAAATTCTACTTCTCAAGTTTTTCCTGTAACGACAAAGGAAGAAGTTCTTTCCGCTCGAAAATCTGTATCCAACATGTTTATTTCAGAAAGTTTAAAAAAATATGTAGTTTCTCTTGTTACAGCTACGAGAACTCCTGAAAAATATGACCAAGAGCTTGCGAAATGGATTGAACATGGAGCGTCTCCACGAGCTACCATCGCGATGATTCGTTGTGCGAAAGCACTAGCGTGGCTTAGAGGGGATGAATATGTTACTCCTCAGCATATTCATGAGGTAGCTGCGCCTATTTTAAGGCATCGGATAATCGCATCTTTTGAAGCTGAAGCAAATGGTGTTTCAAGAAATGATGTTATAAGAAAATTATTAAAAGTTGTAGCGATCCCTTGAGGTGAGAATGCTTTATCCAGATTTTAATGATTTAATAACCTGTAGAGATCGGAAAGAGGGGTTAATCCACCCCTCTTCTCGATCCGTCAAATCTACAATTTCAGGAAATCATCCCTCTCCTTTTCGGGGTCAAGGGTTAGAGTTTGATGCAGTGAGGGAATATGTAGCAGGTGATGATATTCGCAATATTGACTGGCGAGTAACTGCTAGGACGGGATCTCCTCATTTAAAGATTTTTAAAGAAGAGAGAGAACGCCATATAGTTATCTGTGTCGACATGAATGCTTCAATGAGATTTGGTAGTAGAAACACGTTTAAATCTGTTCAGGCGGCTCGAGTTGCAGCTCTTTTAGGTTGGAGTGGAATCGCACATCAAGATCGAATAAGTGCCTGCCTTTTTGGTGACGTACCAGGTGGAATTCAGTTTTTACCGCCTAAGCGCACAAGAAAATCGTTTTGTTCGATGTTAAAAATCCTATCTGATCCTCCTACTGAGTTCCATCACGTTTCATTAGAATCAGCCCTGGAGCAGGTTTGTATATCGGCTCATACGGGATCGCTTATTTATGTTATTAGTGATTTCATGGATATAGATAAAAAGTTTCAATATGAAGCTAGTATAAATCGACTGATTAAAAAGTGTGATGTTGTTTTTGTTGGGGTTAATGATCAATCGGATAAAGCGATCATCCCTGTGGGTGTAGTTGGTTTTTGTGCAACTGACTTGGATAAGGTATATATCAACACAGAGAGTGTCTCCGGTCGAAAAGCGTATGCGGCACAATGGGAAGCTCGTCAAAAATGTTTGCAAGATACAATCGTTAAATTAAAGATTTCTATGATAGAATTAACGACAGAGTCCGATGTTTATAGAGATCTTATTTTTGGGTTAAAAAACATGTCCAGAAGGAAAAAGCGATGAATCCTCAATTAGAACAATTGCATGATATCGAAGGTTTAGATTTCATTAGTAGCTGGCCATTATCTATTGCCTGGTGGGCTGTTATTGTCATGGGAATTCTTCTAATAGGGGCAGCGGTGTGTTTTATTGTATATAAGCTAGCTTTTAACCGAAGTTGGAAAAAGGATACTTTTCAAAAGCTTGCTAACTTAGAAAAAAACCTGTCAGATATAACAGCAAGGGAAACGGCGATCACTCTTTCTGAATATTTAAGGCGCATTGCGCTTAGGCGGTTTTCTAGAAAAGAATGTGCCGGCTTAATAGGGGAAGACTGGTTAAAATGGCTTACTCTACAGGATCCTAAAAAATTTGATTGGGAGAAAAAAGGAACAATTTTAATTAAAGTTCCCTATGCTCCAGTAGATTCTAGTTTGTCTACACATGAAATTAAAGATTTAATAGAAGCAATTAGAGATTGGGTACGTTAGATGTTTCATTTTTATTGGCCTTGGTTTGTTTTACTTCTTCCTTTACCTTTTATTATAAGAAGGTTTGCCCCCTTTATAAAAAAAGATGAGGAGGAAAAATCACCAGAAATTTATTTTCCAGCAGTTAATAGATTGAAAAATGGTTTCCCTAAATATTCAATGGATAAAAAACAATCCAATCGACCTTTTTTTATTCTTCTTTCGCTTGTGTGGTCTTTTCTGATTATTGCTTTAATGCAGCCAGAGAAAGTAGACCAGTTCAAGCAAATAAAAAATAAAGGATATGATTTGATGCTTGCTGTAGATATATCTTCTTCTATGCAAGCTGTTGATTTTTCAACCAAATCTAAGGTTATTAGTCGCTTAGACGTGATTAAAGATGTAGTTGGGGAGTTTGTTCTAGGGCGGCAAGGGGATCGTGTAGGACTGGTTGTTTTTGGTGAAAATGCATACTTACAAGCTCCTTTGACTCTAGATACGGTTTCAGTTAGCAAGATGTTAAGTGATACAACACCTGGTATGGCTGGAAATGCAACGGCGATAGGGGATGCCATAGGTTTGAGTGTTAAAACTTTGAGAGATCGACCCGAAGGATCTCGAGTTTTAGTGTTATTAACGGATGGAGAAGACAATGCGAGTAGCCTTCCTCCCTTGGAAGCTGCAAAGATAGCTAAACAGTACGGAATTCGTATCTATACAGTAGGTGTGGGTAAAAATGGCCCCGTTCCTTTTCCTTCGAATTTTGGTGGATATTCAATGGTAGAAGTTCCTATTGATGAAGTTTTATTAAAAGAAATTGCTTCGCTAACAGGCGGTAAATACTTTTTAGCAACAGATCAAAGGGCTCTAGAGTTAATTTATGGAAAGATCAATGAATTAGAAAAAACAGAGTCGAATCAAATGACGTTTTTCATTCGAGATCCCTTATATTACTACCCATTAGGGTTAGCTATGATGCTTTTACTGGCACTTGCTTTATATCAAATTAGACTTAGGAGATGTTCTAGTGGATCTTAGTCAATTGAATTTTGCTTATCCTATCTGGCTTTGGGGAAATCTTGCCCTTTTTTTTGTGTGGACTATCTATTTGTTTTTTTATCATGTACGTCGGCCCACTCATCAGTTAGAAAAGTTTATTGACAGTCATCTTCTTCCTTATTTGCTTATCAATAAAGCGAGTAAGAAGAGTATTACTTGGAAAAGCTTGTTATTGTGGTCTGTTATTTGGGTTTTTCTTAACCTAGCATTGGCAGGACCTAGATGGAACTTTCGAGAGATAGAAACATTTTCAAAAGATCAAAGCCTTGTAATATTACTTGATTTATCCGAGTCAATGAACGCAACAGATATTAAACCTTCGAGGATTGTTCGTGCAAAGCAAAAGATCGAAGATCTTATTAACATTTCTAAAGGTGTTAAAATAGGACTTATAGCTTTTGCTGCAGATCCTCACATGATTTCTCCGATAACAGAAGATAAAGAGATGATACGTCACTTGCTGCCATCTATTGGGACAGATTTAATTTATGTTCAAGGAAGTCGATTAACGATAGCTCTTGATATGGCGGCAGGCATGTTAGAAGTAGAGCCTGGAAGTAACAAAGCTCTTTTAGTAATTAGTGATGGAGGATTCGAAGATTCCAGTGCTCTTCTAACAGTAAAAAAATTGGAAGAAAAAGGTTTTACAATCCACACCATGGGTGTCGGATTAGTAGATGGAACTCCTTTGAAAGATCATCAAGGGAATGTCATTAAAAAAAATGGGATTCCCGTTTTTTCAAAGTTGGAGAAGGAAAGACTTAAAGGAATTAGCGAAGTGGGAAGAGGGCGTTATTTAGAGTCTCATTATTCAGATACTGATGAGATCCTTATCTTGAAAGATCTTGAAAGTCGTGCGGAGGCTCAATCGAATATAGGTAAAAAAAGTAGACTTTGGGATGAACGCTTCTACTTATTACTTATTCCTGCTTTACCTGTTCTTCTATGGTGGTTTAGAAGAG
Source organism: Chlamydia trachomatis (assembly GCA_945898205.1). Taxonomy (GTDB): domain Bacteria; phylum Chlamydiota; class Chlamydiia; order Chlamydiales; family Rhabdochlamydiaceae; genus CAIJXB01. The sequence continues at coordinate 6,936 of CAMDHO010000010.1, forward strand.
GGTATATTTTTTCTGTAATTCTTGTTTTTTTTATTCCGGGAATCGATCTGGAAGCGAAATCAGCTCAAGACTATTTTAAAAACGCAGAGGAGCTGGGAAAGCAATCGCTTGATGAAGGAGATTATGAAACGGCTGTTGACAAGTTTAAAGATCCATATAGAAAAGGGATTGCATATTATAAAGCGGGTAATTTTACAGAAGCTGAAAAGATGTTTTCAAAATCCTCTCGAGAAGAGGTAGCTTCAAGTGCTGCATATAATTTAGGGAATTCACTTGTTCAACAAAGTAAATTTAAAGAGGCTATAGCTACTTACGAAAAAGTGTTGAAGAAATGGCCAGATCACTCAAAAGCTAAAGACAATCTTGAGCTTATTAAAAATATGATGGATCAACAAGATCAGGGGGACGATTCGGGCTCGGATGATTCAGGTGATTCAAATGATAAACAGAAAGAGGGTAAAGATCAGAAGAAGAAAGATCCATCTAAATCAGAAGAGTCTGATCAGCAAGAGTCAGAAAGCGACAAGGAAAAGTCTTCTGATTCCGAAGCCTCTAAGGAAGAGGATAAAGAGTCTAAGGAATCAGAGGGGAAGCAGCAGGAAAGTGAAGAACTTCAACAAGATGAATCTCAAACTGAAAATCAAGATCAAGGATCTTCTAATGACATAGAAAAGGATCAAGAAGAAACTCCAAAAGAAGAGTCTTTTAAGTCTCAAGAAGATCAAGATGCAGATCTCTGGCTAAATCAAATTTCTAACAATCCTAAGGCTTTTTTGAAGAATAAGTTTTATTTAGAATCTAAGAAAAATGGGACAATAAAGGGGAATGATCCATGGTAACACGTTTGATTTTTTCACTTTTATTATTGCCTTTATTCCTTTTTTCAGGAGAGTTTACAGCTAGTGTTGACCGTACTCAAGTCTATTTAGGGGAAAGCTTCACCTTTAATCTAACTCTAAAAGAAGTGTCTCCTAGAGGGGCTCCGACTATAGCTAAACTAAAGAAGTCATTTATTATTAATTCTGAGCAGCAATCATCGAATACTGTAATTGTTAACGGCCAAGTTACTTCAGCTACAGCATGGCAGTTCACTTTAATACCTCAAAGTGAAGGGGAATTGATCATCCCGTCTATTAGTGTGAATACATCAGATGGAACTTTTTCAACCGAGCCTATTATGATCACAGCTTTAAAAGGGATTTCATCCAGAACCCCAGAATCTTCGGATGTTGAAGGTGTTAATCTCGTAGCAGAGGTGAGTAATTCTACTCCCTATAAGAATGAACAGATTGCCTATACAGTAAGGCTTTGTTCAAAGCGAAGTTTAGCAAATATTCAAATGCATAAGATTCAGGTAGAAGATGCCATAGTTGAAGTAAATGGAGAACCAAAAGTTTTTGAGCGAGTGGTTAATGGAATTCGAGCTGATATTGTTGAATTTAGTTATCTTATCACTCCTTTAAAAGCCGGACCTCTGGAAATCCCTCCTGCAATAGTTCAAGGAGGTATTCCGATAAAAAGAAGAGCTAATGGAGGGTCTTTATTTGATAATGACTTTGATCCTATTGCTATTATGCAAGGTTTTAACCAACTCAAACCTTTTTCTATAACAACAGAGAAAACTATTTTAGATGTGCAACCTGCTATAGCGGGAGTAAATCCTTGGTTGCCGGCTAGGGCGTTGCAAATTGAAGAGACCTTTGATCATGCGCAACCCTTACAAGTGGGTAGTCCGCTAACTCGCAGCTTTAAAATTGCAGCGGAAGGAGTTAAGGCAAGTCAACTACCAAGTTTGCAAGATAAGCAAGTGAGAGATAGCTCTTTTAAAATTTATGCTGACAATCCTGGATTAAAAGATGAAGTAAAAGATAGTAGAATCAAAAGCTATAGAACAGAGCACTATACTTTAGTTCCTCAAGAAGATGGTGATTTGACACTTCCTGAAATTGCTGTAGTTTGGTGGGATGTAATAGGGAAAGAAAAGAGAGTTACAATCGTCCCAGCCAGAACCTTACAAGTTTTACCGGCCCCAGTAGCCGAACCAAGTAAAGCGAGTTTAGAATCTCAAGATGGCCCTATATTAATGCAGTCTCAGGTTGTAATTACTAAGAAAAATTACGTGCTATACACCATAATAGCCGGATTAGCTTCGTTACTTTTTGTCGCAATTGCTTTCGGTATTTTACTTCAAAATAAAGTCTTGCGACTTAGTGGGGCAGGAACTCTGAAATCTGCAGATAAATCGGAGTTTACACCGCAAAGTCTAGTGCCTAAGTCGGAGAAAAAGCCTATTCAGACTGATAAAAAAGAAAAATTACCAGATCTTAACCCGACGTAAAATATGCCTAACTGGAGATTCTAATCAAAGACTCTCCAGTTAGTTTATTCAGGGTTTTTGTATGAAAAAACAAGTTTGCGAGTCTCTTTTCTAGCTTCTCTTTCAGTTAACTGGCCTTTTTCTTGAAAATTACTACAGACTAGGGTGTAAAAATCCATTCTAGAAGGAGATTTAGGGCCTTCTAATATTTCTATTTCATCTAAGAAAAGTTTATTTAAGACGGAGAGTTCGTTAGGAGGAAATAATTTGGTATTTTTAGATTCTAGAGCGGACAAAATGAGGTCGATTAGTTGATATCCTTTTGCGGGAACTATAATTTGTTCAGTGATTTCTTGGGATGACATGTTTTTTATTGCAGGATGATCAAATATTCCTTTAAAAAATGTTAAATTTGTCGATCTAGATTCTGGGGTTAGAGAGGGTTTTTGACCTGCATATTCAAGAAAAATCATTAAAGTTTCTTTGGAGAGGAGATCTCTTTGAGAGTATTTAAGGAGTTTCGGAAAGAAAGGAATTAAAAGGTTTTTGGGGACTTTTTGTAAAAAGCTAGGAAGGTCTTTTTCTGAGAGTTGCGATATATTAGTAAGTTGAAAAAGAGTGGTGTAAAATTTTAAAGCAAGCTGGGTAGAGCACGGGTGTTGTTTGTAGAGCTTTTTAAAGAGTCTCATGTAGTTTTTAATCTGAGGTATAGAGGATTCTTTGAAGAGGGGGAGTTTGAGCATTTGATGTAGAATAGGAATCATTTCGTCGCTAGTTGGCTTTTTAGGATAAAACATTTTCAGCGTTCTTTTATCTGAGCAACTGGTTATAGAGTTGTGTTTGAAAATAGCTTCATAAAATAAAGTCGTAAGAAATTCATTTTTTGGATAAGACCGAAATTCTTCAATAAAATGTAGAAGATCTTCTAAAGATAGTTTTCTAAAAGATGGGTGTTGCATCATTTGGGTTAGAAAGGGGATTTTGGAAAAAGTTGGAATTTGCTGGAAATGGTGGATCAAAATGTCTCTATTAAGATGTTGTATTGCAGGATGTTTGAAAAGAGCTGAAAAAAAATGAGAGTTAAGAAGGTCAGACTGAGGCTTGAATTCTTTTATAATAGATAAAACTTCACTTAAGGAAGCGTCTTTGAAAGAACGATGAGTTAAAGTCTTTGTAAGAATGTGAGGAAGGATATTTGCTTGTACAGGAGGCTCGTTGAGGCATAAGAAGGTTGTTTTAGTAAATAAACTCATTTGAGGGCAGTTAAAAAGCAGCTGATAAAGATCTAGAAGCTTAGATTCGCCTAGAGTTGCTATATAAGGGGATCTATTGACTTGATCAAAAAGTTCTAGGAATTCTTCATTAGAAAACTCTTGTGTAAAAGTTTGGATGAGATATTTAGCTAGGTCACAAGAGCTTAATTCGTGGCATGTTAATGGGATTTTATGGCCTAAAACAGGAAGGTTTAATAGTGTTTGCAATGCGAGATTGTCATTTTTTAAGGAGGCTGTTAAAAGCGATTTAAGGTAAGTGGAAAACGAAAGAGGTAAAGCTTTATTGGGAGGAATGTGCATGGTTAAAGAACTAATATCTGTTTTTTTTTGGGTCTGAGTAGAGTTGTCTCCGCTTTCGCATCTCAAATAAGTAGTGTCTGAAGTTGGGGGGCTTATGTAATATGGATTTGTTCCTTGCACAGACATTAATCTAATCCTTAGTTTTGTTTTTTTATTATATTATATCTCTATTTGCTTTTTTTATTCAACAATGAAGAGCTTAAAATCATTTTTACAATTATTTTGAATTATTTTTTTGATTAATTCATTTTTTTATGGTAATTGAGAATGTGTGAAAAATTTTTAAGGGTTGAACATATATATATATATTTATTAAAAGAGAGTTTAGTCGGTTTTTTTATTTTTTGTGAAATCAGGTGTGATTATTTTGAAAAACATTATTTTTAAAGATCGTTTTTTTATTTTTTTCTTGGTTTGTTTATCTGTTTTTTTAATAACCTTATTTGGCTGTCTTTTTGCTTTACTAAAAATTCAAGATCGAAATATTGCAAACAATAAAAAATATAATGATCTCTACCTACTGGTAGATGAATGTCGTCAAACTTCGGATGATCTATCTACGATGGTTAGACTTTATGTACTTACTGGGGATAAAAAGTATGAAAAGTTCTACAAAAAAATTCTATCAATTCGAAAAGGCGTAACCCCTATTCCCGACGACTATTATGCAGGATTCTGGGATTTTATTTTAGAAAATAATGAAGTTTTTCCTGACTCTGGCAAAATAATTTCTTTTAGAAGGAAAATTTTACAAGAGGAAATGTCTGGGGAAAAAAAGACGCTTTTAGAACTTTCTATTAAGAATAGTGAATTGCTTGTGCTAGTAGAAGAAGAAGCTATAAATGCAAGGCAAGGAAAGTTTAAAAATGCTACAGGGACGTATTTCTTAGAAGCAGACCCTAATGTGCCGCTAGCAATACGGCTAGTATCGGATTCTGCATATCTTAAGAAAAAAGCAGCTATAATGAAACCTTTGCAAGAGTTTTATAAACAGATTGATCGCGAAATGGAGAATGAAATACTTGAGATCGACAAAGAGCATGATTTGGTCGTTTTTGTTTCTGCGGCACTTTTAGTCTGTATTTCTTTTTTTATGGCTTTTTCTTTGAATAAAGCTTTAAGGTCTTCAATAAAAGCAACAGAGTCTAAAGAGAATTTACTTTTAAGTGCGTTACCACCAGCTATTTCAGACCGTTTAAAGCATGGAGAAGAAAGTACTGTAAAAGAGTATGAAGCGTGTGTTCTTTTTTTAGATGTAGGGATGGAGTCTCAGAATTCGGGTCAAGAGTCGGAGGTTTTACAGTCTTTATATAAAGAGATAGATCAATTGGTAGAGACTTTTAAAGTAGAGAGAATTAGAACGTTGCAAGGTAACTATATGGTAGTTTCTGGTATTTCAGGTGAGTTAGAAAGGTATGCTGAAAAGTTAGCAGATTTTGCAGTTGCGGTTAAAGATCTGATTCGTAAGTGCGGAGATGCTAATAGCCTTAATATATATATACAAGCTGGGATGTCTATAGGAACAGTGATTTCTGGGCTACTGGATAATAAAAAATACATCTACGACCTGTGGGGAGATGTATTGAAGGTTGCTAATAGGTTAGAGTCTAATGGAGTAAAAGGAGAAATTCAAATTACTAAAAAACTAGAATCTAAGCTAAGGGGTTTGTTTGAAATGGTAGAGAAAGAAGGGGATGGCAAGATCTTTTTTTTAAAGAAGAGGATTGTTACGGGATAATTTTAAGCGAAGAGTCTTCTGGGGTTAATCGATGACAAGCTACAAAGTGCCCAGGATTTACCTCTCTCCATTTAGGTCTAATCTGATCGCAGATCTTTTCTGAATAAGGACATCTAGAGCTAAATATACAGCCTCTATGATGCTCTGAGGGATTTCCACTTTCTTCTTGTAATAGGATTTTTTTTCTTTTTCTTTCTAGTATAGGATCTGGGATTGGGATAGAAGAAAGAAGTATTTGAGTGTATGGATGAAGGGGGTTTTGATATAGGTTCTCTGTTGGGGCCAGTTCGATTAATTTTCCTAAATACATGACGGCGACTCTTGTCGATATATATTTAATAATTCCTAGGTCATGTGCGATAAAAAGATAGGTGAGTTTTAGTTTAGACTGAAGCTCTTTGAGTAAGTTAATTATTTGAGCTTGAACAGAAACATCTAAAGCAGATACAGGTTCGTCGCAGACAATAAACTGAGGGCGCAAAGCTAGAGCTCTAGCTATACCGATTCTTTGCCTCTGCCCACCGCTAAGTTCGTGAGGATATTTGCCTAAAAAAGAAGAGTGTATGCCTACTAAGGAAAGAAGTTGTTCTATTTCATTTTCAAGTTGAGACTTTGAAAGTAAGAAGTGGATTTTAAAGGGCTCTTTTAAGATATCGGCAATAGTCATTCTGGGGTTTAAAGAGCTATAAGGATCTTGAAAAATGATCTGCATTTTACGGCACATGAGTTTTTTTTCTTGAGAGGAGAGTTTGGATAGATTGTAAGAGTCAAAATGGATGTCCCCCTCCGTTGGGGATTCTAGTCTTACTAACATTTTTCCAAGAGTTGATTTCCCGCAACCGCTTTCTCCTACAAGACCTAGAGTTTCTCCTTCGCGGATTTCAAGACTTACATCATCCACTGCTTTTAAAAGATGAGTTTGTAAAGGAAAGTGTTTTTTTACTTTAAAAATTTGTAGTAGGGATGGGGTGTGGTGGGTCATAGAGAGTTCTCCTTATTGCGTAGCCAACATCTGCTTTGACATCCATTTTCTAGAAGAGTTAAAAGAGGGGGTTGTTCTCTGCAGATAGGCATGGTTTCTGAGCATCTAGGATGAAAAGCACACCCTGCTAAAGGGCTATTTAATAAAGGAGGAGTTCCTTCTATAGGGAAAAGAATTCGATCTTTAGGCAGGTCTATTCTAGGGATAGTTTGTAAAAGTCTTTGTGTATAGGGATGCTTAGGGTTGTAAAAAAGATCTTCAACAGGAGCTATTTCAACAATTTTTCCTGCATACATGACAACAACTCGATCGCAAAATCCAGCAACTACGCTTAAGTCATGAGTTATGAGGAGAATGCTTGTGTTTTGATTTTTTTGTAAAGAAGTCATAAAAGAGAGTATCTGAGCTTGTACGGTAGCGTCCAAGGCTGTTGTCGGTTCATCGGCAATTAGAAGTTTGGGGTGAGATGCAAGAGCTATAGCTATTGTTACTTTTTGTCGCATTCCACCGCTTAATGTATGGGGGTATTCAAATATTCTTTTGGAAGGTTGAGGGATCCCGACAGAAGTTAAGAGTGTTATGGCGTAAGAAAGAGCTTCTTGCTTGCTTATGAGTGGGTTGTGTTTAAGATAGCCTTCAAGAATTTGTTCTCCGATTTTCATCGTGGGATTTAAAGCGGTCATAGGGTCTTGAAAGATAAATCCTATTTCTTTACCTCTTATAAAACGCAATTCTTGTTCTGTGCATTTTAAAAGGTTTTTTTTGTTAAAAAGAACCTCTCCTTCTATATGTGCATTTTTAGAAAGAAGTTGTACTAAAGTTTTAGCAAGAGTGCTCTTTCCGCATCCAGATTCTCCAACAATCCCAAGAATTTCACCCTGCTTTAGATCTAGGTCGATGCCAGAAAGAGCTTTTACATCTCCTTCTCGACTAGGGAAATGAACCTGAAGATTTTTGATTTCTAAGATGTTTGTCATGTGTGGGTCCTCGGATCGAAAGCATCTCGAAGCCCGTCGCCTACTAAGTTGAAGCAAAGCATTGTAATGCAGATGAAGCTTGCTGGAAAGAAAAGTCTCCAGGGGTAGTAGGAAAGAGCTGAAAGGCCTTCGTTGGCCATGGTTCCCCAGCTAGCGATAGGAGCTTGAACTCCTAGTCCTAAAAAACTTAAAAAAGCTTCAGCAAAGATAGCAGATGGAATTGTTAAAGTGACAGTGACAAGAATAGAACCCATGCAATTAGGGATAAGGTGATGCATAAGGATTCTTAATTTCCCGGCCCCCATGGTTTTTGCAGCTTTAATAAAGTCCATTTGAGAAAGTTGCAAGATCTGGCCTCTGATGATTCTAGCCATCCCGATCCATCCGGTAAAAGTTAAGGCAATAAGAATTGTGGAGATTCCAGATCCGATAACGACCATAAGGAGAATAACAACGAGTAAGTAGGGGATTGAGTAGAGGATATCAGCTATCCTCATCATGAATTCTTCTGTTTTTCCTCCTGTGAGAGCGGCAAAAGATCCATAGATAACGCCAATGATAAGATCTATGATAGAAGCTGCAATCCCGACAAATAAAGAAATACGAGCTCCCCACCAAATTCTTGTAAAAAGATCTCTTCCTAGTTCATCGGTTCCAAACCAAAACTGCGTGCAAGGAGCTGTGTTTTTTAAGTGAAGATGTGTTTCGTAGTAAGTATATGAATTCATCAAAGGGCCAAAAATAGCCATAAAGAAAAAAAAGAGAAGGAGTAACATTCCGATAAGAGCGATCTTATTTTGACAAAACCTGTTCCAGCCTTCTTGCCAAAAAGAAGGGGAACGAGCTGTTTGAGCTTGATTTTTTTTTATTAGAAGACCTTTTAATGAAGAGGAGGACGAGTCTAAGTGGTTCATGAAAAGCCTCCTTTAATCGTTTGTTTAATTCTGGGGTCAATCCAAAAGTAGAGCAGGTCGACTAAGAAGATAGCGCTCATTAAAATAACACTATAAAAAAGAGTGGTCCCCATAATAACGGTATAGTCTCTGTTTGTGATGCTGAGAACAAACCATTGTCCAAGGCCGGGGATCCCAAAGATTTTTTCAACAGCAAAACTTCCTGTTAAAATAGAAGCTGTTAAGGGGCCTAAATAAGAAGCAACAGGTAAAAGAGCGTTGCGAAGTACATGTTTATAAAGAATCCAAGCCATGGAAAGGCCCTTGGATTTAGCTGTTAAAATATGATCTTGGTGTAGAACTTCTATCATACTAGTTCGAAGTAGTCTCGAGATGAAAGCTGTAGGAAGCGCTGCGAGGGATAAAGCTGGTAAAATCGACTGACGGATCGATCCCCACCTAGCTACTGGTAAAAGATCGAGCTTCATAGCTAGTAGATATTGTAGAAACGTAGCAAGTAGAAAACTTGGAATAGAAAGGCCTAAAATAGCTATGAACATGGAAGACCGGTCTTGCCACTTGCTTTGTTTAGAAGATGAAAGAGCTCCAAAAATAATTCCAAAAAAAAGGGAGATAAAAAGAGCTTCGAGACCTAGGCAAAGAGAGACAGGAAATCCTTCTTGAATAATTTCATTAACAGTTCTCCCCTGATATTTAAAAGAGGGACCTAAATCAAACTTGCAAAGGCCTATCATGTAGTCAAAGTATTGTATGATAAGGGGTTTGTCTAGGCCGTAATGTTTTTGCATAGCCTGTAGAATTTCTAGGGGAATTGCTTTTTCTTGAGTAAAAGGATCTCCGGGAATAGCGTGCATAAGAAAAAAAGTTAAACTAGCAACAACAAGAAGAGAGACTAATAAAATCGCGAACTTCTTAAAAAAATAACTTGTCATGTGATTCGTTTTGTATTGTATTTTTTCTGTTTTGGAAGAAGATAGCAGGGTAATAAGTTCTAGTAAATGGTATCTTTAATAAACCGTTTCAAGGTTCTTGGGTAAAACCATGACGAGCCGTCTAAACAAGTTTATGGATGATTTTTCGCCGCATAGTTTTTTTGTGCTAGCTCCTTCTGATGTAAAAAATGTTTATTATAACGCTTGTGTTACCTTTTTTTTAAATCGCTATTTATTTTATGTGCTTTTTTTTCTTTAATTAAATTGAATGTTAATGTGTTCTTAGTTGTGTAATTAATTGTAGGAGTTGTTTTTTGCTAACAGGGGATAATATAGGCTCATCCTTTGACATAGTGTCGAATGGCTCAGGGGAAACTCTTTTAAAAGAAGTTAAAGATTCGATCAAAGAACTGGCCAAGCAGACTCTAGAAGCAAAGAATTTCTCAGCAGGAGAGTGTTCTCAAATAGTGTTTGATAATATTGGAGAAGAAAGTCTGAAGTTGCGTAATCTGCTTGAGACTGCTGGAATTGTTCAATCGAGTATGGGAGAGGTGATGAGTTATTATGAGAAGTGTATAGTTGAATCGGCTTCGATTGAATCTGCTTGAAAAGGATAACACAATACATTTTAAAATATCTTTTTTACAAAAGAACCGTCTTCTTAAGGCGCTTTTTTTATTTGTCTTAAACGAAGTTTATTTCTTTTAATAGAGAAGGACTTGCCTCTATAAAAAGGATTGTAGTGGTATTTTATTGAAAGGCCCGGTTATAATGTTCCTCTAATATTTTGGAGAGATCTATGAAAGTTATGACGGGAAATAAAATTCATTTTACTAGTCTTGGGTGCGCAAGGAATCTTGTGGATTCAGAGGTTATGATGGGTATTCTTCTTAGATCGGGCTATGAAGTTGCCTCAGATCTAAAAGAAGCTGATTTTTTAGTAGTTAATACATGCGGATTTTTAGCTTCTTCAAGGCAAGAATCTTCTGATACTATTGCAGATCTTATTAGAGAAAAAAAAGCGGGAGCAAAGCTTATTGTTGCTGGATGCATGGTTCAAAAGCACCAAGAAGAGTTAACTTCTCAATTTTCAGATATCCATTACTATCTAGGATCTGGGGATGTGGAAAAAATTTTAGAGGCTATTGAAGCTCCGGTAGCGGGAGAGGCTGTGACAACAGCGCGCAGTTATCTGCAGTCGGGAGAAGTTCCAAGGCAGCTATCCACTCCTAAGCATTTCGCCTATTTAAAAATCGCAGAAGGTTGCGCAAAGCAGTGCGCTTTTTGCATTATACCTAAAATTAAAGGCCCTTTAAAGAGCAAGTCTGTAGAACAGGTCATGAAAGAGTTTTCGATTTTACTCGATCAAGGCGCTCATGAAATAATTTTAATTGCGCAAGATCTTGGAGATTTTGGAAAAGAGACAAAAGAGAAAAAAGGATTAGAGCATCTTCTTGATGAAATGAGCAGAGTAGAAAAACCTTTTTGGCTTCGTCTTCTATATCTCTACCCGGATGAAATTACAGATGAACTAATCGATATGATTGCAAAAGATGCGAGAATTTGTCGCTATTTAGACATGCCTATTCAGCACATGAATGATAGCATGTTAAAAGCGATGAAAAGAAAGACTTCGAAAGAGGAAATTATCTCAACGATAGGTAAGTTAAGAGAGCGTCTTCCTGATATTGTCATTCGTACGAGTCTTATGGTAGGTTTTCCTGGAGAAACAGAAGCGCAATTTGAAGAGATGGTTCAATTTGTAAAAGAGTTTAAATTAGACAATATTGGTATCTTTAAATATTCGATGGAAAAAGAGTCTTCTTCAGCCGGGCTTCCAGATCATATTTCTGAAGAAATTAAAGAAAAAAGATATCAAATCCTTGCAAAAGCACAACTTGAAGTGGTTCGTAAAAATAGCCGTCGATGGGTTGGTAAAACATTACCTGTTCTTGTCGAAGGCTACCACCCAGATTCCCCTTTCTTAATGAGGGGGAGGCATTATGGTCAGTGTCCAGAAATTGATGGGCAAGTAATCATTAATGACGGAAGGAAAGTGAAGGCGTTTGGCTCTATGTATTTAGTCGAGATTACAGAGTCTGCAGATTATGATCTGATTGGAAAAGTAGTAGGAACTATTGACTCTGCTCCCAAAAAAGCAAAGTCCCGACCTTTAGTTATGGCATAAATATGACAGAGAAAAAAGTTGTTTTAAAAAAAGGAAAAGAGAGGTCTATTCAGATCAATCGACATCCTTGGATTTTTTCAGGAGCAGTAGAATCTTCTTCAAAAAACATATTGCCGGGTGATTTAGCTTATGTATATAGTTTTGAAGGAGAATTTCTAGCTCAAGCTTATTTTAATCTGGAAAACTCGCTTTCTGGTCGTATCCTTTCCTTTGATAAAAGGCCCGCTGAAGAAACCATTCAAGAAAAGATACAAAAAGCTAAAAAACTTCGATTTTCTTTATTAAATAGATCCCAAACTAATTGTTTTCGATTGATTAATGCAGAAGAAGATGGATTGCCAGGTCTTATTGTAGACTGTTATGATCAAGTGCTAGTCTTGCAGATTAATACGGCGGGCATGGATAAATTAAGACCACTTATAGTAGAAGGCCTTTGCAAAGAACTTCAACCCGTTTCTATTTATGAAAAGTCGACATCTAGAGCAAGATCACAAGAAGGTCTTATTGCTCAAGAGGGGTTTTTATATGGAAAAGAGATATTAGAGGTAAAGGTTCAAGAAAATGGAATTTCTTTTCTAGTATCCATTGTTGAAGGGCAAAAAACTGGTTTTTTTCTAGATCAAAGAGAAATGAGGAAAAAGGTAGGGGAGTTGTCTAAAGGTCGTTCTCTTTTAAATTGTTTTTCCTATTCAGGTGGTTTTTCTCTTCACGCTTTAAAAGGAGGGGCTTCCCATGTTACCAGTATCGATAGTTGCTCTAAAGCATCGGCTCTTTGTCAAAGGAATAGTGATATAGGGGGCTTTTCTAAAGAAAAGCATGCGATTATTCAAGAAGATGTTTTTGATTTTTTAAAAAGAGATTCTTTAAAATCTTATGACTTCATTATTTTGGATCCACCAGCTTTTGCTAAAAAAAGGCAAGAAGTAGAATCTGCGACTTTAGGGTATAGGCAAATTAATCATGTTGCAATTGAAAAATGTCCGCCGGGTAGTTTGCTGTTAACTTGTTCATGTTCTTATTTTATCGATATGAATCTTTTTCAACAGGTTCTTTTCCAAGCGGCTTCTCAAGCAAAAAGAGAAGTGAAGATTCTTTCAAAGCATATTCAATCTTTAGATCATCCAGTCTCTCTTTATCATCCAGAAGGAGATTATCTAAAGAGCCTTCTTCTTTGGATTGAATAGATAGAGCAACTGAAATTGTTAAATAATATGGGTTAAATAATGCAAAAGATATAAAGTGTAGATTTTGTTTTTATTGAGGTCTGTTTTAAAGGTTTTATTAATAGATGCCAATGGGTGTGTGCGAGCTAGGCTCCTTCAAGTTCTAGTCGAAGATGGGCATAAGGTTGTTGCTCTAGTCAGGTCAGTTCATAGATTGCAGATTCCTTTTCATTTAAAGCATGCTGTTGACGTGATAGAAGCTGATCTTTTAGATTTAGATTCTTTAAGCCGTATTCTTGCCGATATTGATGCGGCGTATTATTTAGTGCATTCTATGGATAACCAAGCAAGTGGATTTTCTGAATTAGAAACCTGTTGTGCTAAAAATTTTATTAAAACAATTAGTAAGACGGCAGCCGAGCAAATTATTTATCTCAGTGGATTGTCCAGGGAAAGTCATCAATCTGAACATATGAATTCTCGTAAAAGGGTGGGGGGAATCTTAAAAAAAGGTGAGATTTCTGTAACAACACTATTAGCTGGGATTGTTATAGGTTCCAGAAGTGCTTCTTTTGAAATTATTCGAGATCTAGTGGGAAAGCTTCCTGTAATGATAGTTCCGCGTTGGGTTTGTTCTAAATGTCAGCCTATTGCTATTGCAGATGCTCTTTATTACTTAAAAAATGTTCTTTTGCATCAGCTGTGCTTAGGTAAAGCCTTTGAAATTGGGGGCCCTGATCTGTTAACATATAAAGAGATGATCCTTCAATTTGCAAAAGTACGGAATTTAAGAAGATGGATTATTCCAATTCTTTTTTTAACCCCACACCTATCTAGGTTATGGTTGTTTTTTATTACATCTACAAATCTTGCTTTGGCCAGAGCTTTGGTTAATAGTCTTAAGCTGGATGCTGTATGTCATGAAAATAGTATTACGCAAATCTTTTCTAGGAATTGTATGCACTAGGAAGAAGCTGTTCAGCGAGCTTTTGAAAAAATTAAGCAAGATGCGGTCATTTCAATTTGGAAAGATGCTATTATAAACAGTCAGTTAAGTCCTAAATTGACAGATTATATAGAAGCCCCTTTAATAGGTTGTTTTAAAAATATTTATAAAAATACCTATGATGAATCAAGAGAGTCAATTCTTAAGAAATTATGCAGTATCGGAAGCGAAAATGGATGCTATTATATAGATTGGGCCTGGTCTTTAAGAGGTTGGATTGACCGTTTTATAGGGGGAGCTAGTCTTAGAAGAGGAAGGACGCATTCTGATAGACTTAATAATGGGGATGTCTTAGGCTGTTAGCGCGTTTTATATGCCGATCGTACGGAAGGACGCCTTCTTTTATATGCTGAAATGAAGATTTCTGGCGAAGCTTGGCTCGAATGGAGGGTCGAGTCGTGTGAAGGTCGTACAAAAGTAAAGCAAACCGCTACATTCTGGCCTAAAGGACTAGTAGGGCGTTTATACTGGTTCATGTTAATTCCCATTCATAGATTTATTTTTCGTGGTATGTGTAATAGTTTAGCAGAAAATAAGGAATAAAATAAATGATCCGATTTGGTTTGTGTTGTCTTTTTAAAGAAGAAAAAATATATTTTAGGATGATACAATATCGGTATTTTTCGAAACTTACCGAAATAGAGAAAAAAGAAAAGCTCTCAAGCATTATTCTAGAAAATCTTAATTCTTTATTAAAGGCTTTGGCTTTTTGCTCTGAAAATGCTATTTACTGCTTTCGCATTACAAGTACTTTTTTGCCTTTATACACGCACCCTAAATGCGCCTATCGAATTGAAGACTTGCCTTTAGGCTTAAATATACTGTCTCTTTTTAAAGAATGTAAAGAGTATGCATTCAAAAAAGGAATCCGAATTGTTTTTCATCCTGATCAATTTGTTGTCTTAAATTCTCCTAGGGAAGAAGTTGTTGAAAAAGCAATAGAAGATTTAGTTTATCATGCCTATATGGCGGATTTATTAGGAGCCGATGTAATCAATATTCATGGAGGTGGTGTTTATGGCGATAAAAAGAGTGCATTGGATAGATTAAGAGAGACTATTAAGTCTTTACCCAAAAAAATAACATCATATCTTACTTTAGAAAATGACGATAAAAGCTATACCCCTTCAGATCTTTTGCCTTTATGCGAAGAATTAGGAATTCCCTTAGTTTATGATGTGCATCATCACCGTTGTTTGCCAGATGATCTTTCAGAACAAGAAGCTTCAGAAAGAGCCTATACAACCTGGAATAGAGAGCCACTATTCCATATTTCAAGTCCCAAAGAAGGCTGGGGAGGCCCCAAACCTTTAAGGCATCATGATTATATAGATTTCAAGGATTTTCCTTTATGCTGGAAGAAAATGCTTCCCCTAACGGTAGAAGTAGAGGCTAAAGCAAAAGAGGTTGCTGTTAAGTTGTTAATAAAAGAACTGCTGATTTAAATAACCGGTTCTTATTTTAAGACTCTGAGACTTCTGCTATTATATCCAAACTTCCAAGGTTAATATCCTCAGGCTTAATTGGGTTTTGGAAGAGATTCAACTCTGTCAAACTCGGAGATCGGGTTTCATCAGTAGAGAATTGAGCGATGTTATTCCGCTCTAAAATTAATGACACCAGTTGATTTTTTGGAAGGAGGACTTCTGTAATTTGATTATCGGAAAGATCTAAATGCGAGATCGCAAGCTTTGTAAAAATAGAAGGAGGAACCGTTTTAAGATCGCAACCCCTTAAATCTAGATTAGGGGTTCCTGATTCAAAGCACTTCATAATGCGAGTTTGAGCCTTCTCACTATATCCTATTAATCCCAAAGCGTTGATTAACTGTTCTGTTGAAGGGCTACGGGTATTTTCGGTAGTTACAGTTATTACCCTACGAGAGCGAGGTAGGTAGATATTATGACGACGAATCATATTATATGAGAGCCTTACATTCGTTAAATCTGTGCATTGACCTGGAGTAATGCGAAATTCTACAAATTGATTGTAATCTAAATTTAATGTTTTGAGAAAGGGCGAGTTAAGATCGAATTCACTAAGTTCATTATGAGAGAGGTTTAGATCAGTCACTTTAAGTTCTCTATAGATGCAGGGCGGAATTTTTTTAAGTCCACATCTACTTAAATCTAGACTAGAGGCTTCTGATTGAAAGCACTCAATGATTTTGCTTTGAGCAGTAGGGCTGCATTCCTGAAGTTCTAATAGAGCTATTAATTTTTTATTAGACTCTTGAAGGGTGTCTTCGACTAAGCCTCCTCTTGGAAGATTTAGACGTAAAGGGGGGAGATAATTGTCTTGGACATCTAAATGGGTTAAAGCTTTAGAGAACATCGTTGAGTCGAAACTAGATAGTCGATTGTGAGCTAGATAAAGTTCTTGAATGTTATTAGCTTTATTCAATTTGATAGTATTAATCTGGTTGTTTGAGGCTTTTAGTGTTTTTAGTTTTGTAAAAAAATTTACAGATAAGTTGTCGAATTTATTATAGCTAACGTCTAATGCTTTTAAAGCGGGAGCGTTGATCGAGCCTAGATAAAGTAAAGAGTTATTTGAAAGATTTAACTGAATCAGATTCAATGCGTTTTCTAATTTAAAACGAGAAGATTTGAGTTTGTTCATAGATAAATCTAATGTCGTTAGCGAATTTGATCTAGATGCAAAAGAGGTAAGATTGTTTTTTGAAAGATCTAGATTGTTCAATTCTGGCAATAAAGAGGGATCGATAGAAAATTCACTGAATTGATTAGCTGATAAATTCAGTGTTTCTACAAGGGGAAGTTCAAAAGAGAGTGTGGTAAGCTCATTATTGGAGAGGTTTAAATTTGTTATAAATAGATTCTGCCGAAGACAGGAAGGAATCTTGGTAAGCCCGCAGCAGCTCAAATCAAGACTAGGGCTTTTTAAAGCAAAGCAATCCATAATTCTTTTCTGAACTTCAAAACTTTCATCTGTAAGATCCTTTTTTTGGGCAAACAATCTAACTGCTTCAAAATCATCTTGAATGACCGTGTGCTCAGCAATGGTGTTCCTATACTCTGGATTTAGGTCTGGATTGTGTTTTAAGTATAATTTTTCGAGCTTAGGGAAAGAACTGCCATCAAATTGAGTTAGTTTATTATTTGAAATTTGTAGAGAAGTTAATTCTTTAAGTTTTAAGGGAAAGCTAGAGATTGAATTATGAGACAAAATTAAATTGCTTAGCTTGGGGAATTTGCCAGAAAAACGTGTGAGTTCATTATTAGACAGGAGCAATCTTGTTAGATTAGGAGCGGTAAGAGAAAAGGTTGTAATTCTATTGAAAGAAAAATCTAAGAATTCTACCCAAGGGAGTACGATAAATACGCTAGAAACTTTATTGTAGGAGAGGTCTAACTTTCTTATATGACGAAATCCCTCATTTGTATAGATGCATACTGGGATTTCTTCTAGCCCACATCTGCTTAAATTAAGAGTTGGGTTTTTTGTTCTGAAACAATTAATGAGTATGTTTTGAACTTTAGGGGGGTATCCTTCCAGTTTAAGTTGGCTAATAAGGTCTTGATAGAGGCTCAGCTTAGTTGATGTTGAGCTTATTGAACTTACAGGATTAGTGAGAAGGTTAGAAGAATCATCTGAACTAGCTGTTTCCCTATCTGTTAAAGGAGAGTCAGATCGTTCTGGTTCAATAGATCCAGCTGGGTTCGGGGGCATAGTAAGCGTAATTTCTGGATTGCTTGCCGGATTGAACACTCGACTAAAGTTAATAGCAGCAAAAATTCGTCTATGAAGAGGTTGGAATTCTGTAATCTGAGTAATTTTTGGGAGGTTGGGGGGGTGTGGATCTAATCTTTTAGTTATAGGGAATTTAACGTCAGAATTGTTGAAGGGGTCTTTATTTGTTGATCGGGGGAATTTTGTTTTTAAATTTCCCTCTGTTAGGGGCGGGGGTGAATTAGGTATTGAACTTGACATAGAACCTCGATTTTAGATGGTTTTAGATAAAGCCTTCTTATGAATTAATTTTATTTTATTTTGTTTTTTTTGTTAATGTTAAAATTTAATTTTTTTTATTTGTTTTTTATGTTATTGATTTTTATTGATTTACTTTATTTAGTTTTTTTAGAAGGAGTTTAGCCAGCGTCGAATTAAAGGTTTTTTGTCGGCAAGCTTAATTGTCAGCGCACTCCTAGTCAGGTTATGAAGTCATATCGATGAAGAGCATCCATTTACATTAACGCGTTAGATTAGGCAAATGTATAGAAGCTCCCGCCTTTTAGTTCGAAGGGGTAGGCAAAAAAAAGAAGGGGAAAGGGAATCTCCTTCTTTTTTTCTTCCTACAAATTCATGCCCTCTTATAGACTTAAGCAGTCTATGAGCTGCTATATCTTCTCATACACAAA
This sequence comes from Chlamydia trachomatis, assembly GCA_945898205.1. Taxonomy (GTDB): domain Bacteria; phylum Chlamydiota; class Chlamydiia; order Chlamydiales; family Rhabdochlamydiaceae; genus CAIJXB01. The sequence goes on from CAMDHO010000010.1 coordinate 25,109, forward strand.
ACTGGCAAAGATAATTGTCAGGATGCGTCAGTAAGGAGTCTCTGGATAACAACAGCTGTAAGGCCTGTTTTATGCCAGCCTTTGAGGTTCTCTTGATAAAGATCTAAACGGTGAGTTTTAGGTTCTTTTTTTAAAGCCAAGGCCGTTGCAATCTCTTGATTGCTAGGCATGGGACTGTAAGGATCTATCCATTGACGAGTTATAGATATACTTAAAATCTCTCTGGTTTTAGTGGGATGAACTCCAAGTCCTTCATGAATATGCCTTATAGCCTGAGCAATTTTTAACCTTTAAATGACTGAGCGAATTCTGTCTATTGGCATTTTTTCTTTCATAGAGATATTCTGTATTATGTTTTTGTATAATCTCGAGAGCTCTTGTAGAGCTGGTCGGATAAGAGCACAGGCGACTGAATTAATATGCAATTAATTTAAACGTTAGTTTTAGGTTAGAAGTGGGTCTTTATTTTTGATTATTTACAAGAGCATAGATGTAGAGATAAGTTGATTCGTAAGAAATTTGTCTTAAACGCCTATTTTGTTTAAATTAGCAGCTAATCTGCTCTGTAGGCCAATAGAATTTAATGATCGCTTCTTATTCCGATCTACCTGAGCTTCGGAGCGGGAGTATCTAGTCCGATTCATCCCTGCTCTCCGTAGTTCTCTTGACCCTAAAAACGCCTTTTTTAGGGTCATAGTAAATTGTTCTCCTTTTTGTTTGTAAGTGAACAATAAATTAAGCAAATTACTAGTCTAATTACTTTTTTCTGTTGATGCGTTTGTTTTTAAAATTCAGTTTTCATAAAAATGTGGTTGATTTGAATTTTTAATTTGGCTAATGTGATTTTGCCAAGTTACTTGCCAGCTTGTTTTTCTATTAAGTGTATAAAATATTTCTAGATTGAAATTTCTTTCCGCATCATTTTAAAAATCCATTGAGCTAAAACGGCTCCTACATAAAAGCCAGCTAGAGCATCGCTTAAAAAGCAGTTGGCTGAAATAACCGGCACAAAAGTTAGAAGTGCTCCGCCGGTAAGAAGAAAAAATCTGTATTTAGCAAGGATGCAAGATAAGGATGTAGCTAGAGCTGCAATGGTGACGGCTGTAATAGACGGAAAGGAGTGGAAAGAGTGATTCCATTCAAGAAAACGAAAAGGCGATTCTTGATGGAGGAAAAACCATTCAGGAGTAGCTCTGCCGAAAGAAACTTCTAATATTTTACAGATTAAGGCTGTAAGGGGGATCGCTAAAGAAACATACCAAAGTTTGCGGCTTTTTTTTTCTTTTCGTAAGATGAACCTTATGTAAAAGAAAACAGTTGGGGTAATAAGTGCCCAGGCAATGGGGCAAAATAGTTTTTCGATGAGAAGGAATGGATAGTGAGCAATAGGAGATAGGGAATTAAAAAAAGCAGCTAAACTCTTGTCTATAAAAAAATAAGAAGCCACAATAAGGCAAAGATAAAGAATCGATACAACTTTTATGTGGTCGAGTAAAAATGTAGAAGAAATGGAAAAGCCTTTTCTCTTAAAGTCAATAATCATAAATATGCCCTGCTTTTTTGTTATATTTAGCAGGATAAAAAAATAGAAAAAAAATGTCTACCTTCAAATGGAGTTTGCATGAATGTTACAATCATTGGTTCAGGAAATATGGGCAGCGCTTTAGCTAAACATTTAGCAAAGGATTATTCTTTGACTCTTTGTAACCGTAATAAGGAAAAAGGGCAAAAGGTTGCTAAAGAAGTAGGCGCTCGTTTTTTAGAGTCTCCACAAGAGGCCGTAAAAGAAGCTGATTGGGTGATTTTAGCCATTAAACCTAAAGATCTTCATGATTTCGGATCGCAAGTTTCTTTGACAAAAAATCAAATCCTTTTAAGTGTGCTGGGTGGGGTTTCTCTAGACTCATTAAAACAGACGTTTTCAAAGTCCTGTGTTGTTCGTATGATGCCCAATACCGCGGTGACTACTGGGAAGGGGATTATGGGACTTGCTGAAGATGGCATGTTAGATGTAGAGAAAAAGCAAGAGATAGAAAAAATGTTTTCGGGGATAGGGCATTTATTTTGGATTCCAGATAGTAAAATGAATGCTTTTGCAGCTTTTGCTGCATCATCTCCTGCTTTTGGTTTTGTAATTATGGAAGCTATGATGGAATCGGGGATTGCTTTAGGGTTTTCTGCAATAGAGTCAAGACAGATTACAACAGCAGTTTTTGAAGGTTGCGTGGCCCTTTTACAGGCATCTCCTAAGCACCCAGCAGAACTGAAGCTTCAAATTGCATCTCCTGGGGGGACGACGATAGCTGGACTTTATGCATTAGAGGCTGGAGGGGTACGAAAGGCGATTTTTGATGCTATGTTTGCAACTTATAATAAAGGGCATTAAAAATGGATTTTTGGGTGGATGACTTTCTTTCTTATCTAGCTTCAGAAAAAGGCCTTGCCACGAATACATTAAAAGCCTACCAAAGAGATTTACTCTTTTTTTTAGACTATTTGGAAGAGGAATCTATAACTGAAATATCCCAAATTACAAAAGAAATGATCATTGAATATTTAGAAATTCGTCAGAAAAAAGGATTGGCCTCTAGTTCTTTATCCAGAGCTCTAGTTGCGATTAAAATGTTTTGTCGATTTCTTAAAAGAGAAAAGGTGATTGCTGTAAATATTTCAGAGTTCTTAGATAGTCCTAAGATTTGGCAGCTCATTCCAGAAGTTCTAACAGTGCAGGAGATAAAAGAGCTGTTAGGAGCTCCGGATAAGCTTACATTCCACGGCTCAAGGGATAGAGCTGTATTAGAGGTTCTCTATGCCTCAGGGCTCAGAGCTTCAGAGGTGTGTTCTTTAAATATTTACGATGTAGGGGATGAAAGCATCAAGATTAAAGGAAAGGGAGAAAAGGAAAGAATTGTTCCGATTGCTCCTTTTTCTCTTCGGTTCATCGATGAGTATCTAGCTAATTTTCGTAGTTTGATTTCCAATAAAGAAGAGGTAGCCCTGTTTGTAACTGCTAAGGGTCAAAGGATCCAACGTCAAGAAGTGTGGAGTTTTGTTAAAAAGTATGGAGAAAAAATTGGAATACACAAAAATATTTCTCCTCATACGATAAGGCATTCTTTTGCTACTCATCTTTTAGAAAATGGGGCAGATCTAAGGGTTATTCAAGAGATGTTAGGCCATAGTCACATTGCAACAACAGATCGATATACGCACATTAGTCAGAAGCACCTCTCCGATTCCTTTGCGCAGTTTCATCCACGCCCATAGAGAAAGTTCCAATCTTCATCTATGCCTTAAGAAGGGGACTTTCCTGCAAATATAGGGGGCAAGTAACTGCTTGCATAAATCTATACATATGTGATGCTATATATCCACATGAATAGATTTATAAAGATCGGTGAAGCCGCTAAACTTATGGGGGTTTCGATAGAAACCCTCCGTAGATGGGAAAAATCCGGGTTCTAAATTCTTTTAAGAGATATGTTTTCCCAGCCTACCTCACGCCTTTAAGAATTAAAGGTTTGCGATCCTCTCTTTTCTTCTAACTTAAAAGTCTTCCATCATAAACCGTTTCATGAAATTTCTCCTACAGGCTTAAGCTTGGCAAAAAATGACAATTGTGTCACTTTTTGCATGCTAAAAATGTGTAAATTGGCAGTTTTATATAAAAGAGTATCTGTTCTGGCCGATTTTTCTCATCTTATACAAGCGGTGGCTGTTTACGCCTATTAGCCAGAAGCACATCTCCCGATTCCGTTGATTTAAGACATTAGGAGATTTTACATCATTATTTCATCTTAATTCCTTATTCGATTAACTGTAAGAGAAGTAAATTAATATAAACATGAAGCGTAAAAATTTAAATTGATTTTATATAGTAATAAATTATATAATTTATCTTACATTATTTTTTTTATTGAAAACAAGCTAAAAAAGGACGAATTATGTCAATTCAAAGCTCAGCAATTATTTCTTACATTCCAGTGTGCGCTAGAAATTTGTTGCCCGATACACAAGCTCGTTTTCCTGCATATACAGAGATTACACGCAGAATTCCTCAAAACGAACTCTTGGAAATAGAAAAAAACATGCAATGCTTATCCCCTAGAGATCAGCAACGCTTTATCGAACTAACAGAAGAGGGAGATATTTCTTCAATCGTTCAAATGACAGACTATCCGTTACATGCTCTATATGCTGTAAAAGTTGGAAAAATTACTCAAGAAGAATTTGCTACAATCACATTAGTTTATGCAAGTCCTGACGCCAATAAAACATGTATTAAGATGTTTGATGCGAATGGAAAGGTTAGCAGTCAAGCAAAGGATCTCATTGAGCAAACGCTCTACCTAATCAGGGGAAAAGTCATGACTTCGGCCGAATTAGATTCTTTTTTCAAAGAGATGGCAAAACTTCCCCCTTTACAGCAGCAATTCTTTTTGGAAGAACCGCAAGCTTCCGTAGCATATGGAGAAGCAAAGTTTTTTGGTCAAAAAATTACAGGTGAGCTACCAACTATTCGCAGTGAAATTAAAAGAGCATATCATGGGTTGAATGTATTTTCCAAATGTAGACATCAAGAAGAACCAAAATCCATAATTCCTTCCGCAGGAATGATGCAAACATTTCTTGACGTGAAATTTAGAAAAGATGCAGTACGCATGAATTTTGTACTGGGATTATCCTCTATGGAAGATATTCAAAATAACGGGCTAGAGTCCTCACGTGATGTGGCCCTGCGCTTTCCAGGGACTTCTCTTCTAAATACCGCTGACCAATTTCCTGCTATAGGGACAGATTTTACGTATCATGACTGGTTTCATTCATTTGTAGTTTCTTGCGCTCCTCATGAAACCAGAAGAAACATGATTTCTATTGCAAATTCCATAAAGGGCATAGCTAATCCATCATTGCGCAATTATGTAATCGATCTTGAAATGGGAGGCCATTTTGTAATTAAATTCGTTCTCAAACAACCAGTTGCAAATTATTCAAAATTCCTATTTGATTTAGATCAGAAATTAGGGAGCGCAGTTATGCACGATCCTTCATTAGTACAAGACCCCTCCTACAGACATCGTGTTTTCTATCAGATAGCTAAAGAATTTCATCAAAATATTCAGGAATTTCAAGCATATAATCAGTGGGGGGAAGAATTAACTCAAAATCAAATATATAAATATTCAAGTAAAGCATTGGAATTACAACGAGTGGTAGAGGAAATTAAGAAAGAAATTAGAATCGAAGACGATTCTAATTCTGCTAACAGCCTAAGAATTCGAAAACTTCAAGCTGTCAATGAACTACTCTCAGAAGATTTTACAGAAGCGACAATAGCAGAGCTTGAAGATAAAAAATCACAATTAGAGCAGGGAATTTTAGACGTTCAAAAAAAAATGTTTTCAAACTGCGTCATATTAAGATCTATAGAAGAAGATCTGACAGCTCAATCGAACATGTACAAGCAAACAGTTGATGCCCTCAAAATGCTACGCGAATATCGCAATCAAGCACCTGTAGTTCAAATTCTTAAAATAATGGAAAACAACTGTTTTTCAGAAACAGCCCCAGGAATCTGTATTTCTAATAGTACAATGCAACCATTCGATGCAAAGGAAAGAATGCAAGTCCCTTCGCTATCTGGAAGAGCTATATTAAAGCCTGAAAACCTACTAATAGGAGTCATTGCAATGCTATTTTTACGAGTATTATTCAGAAGATCTTCCAAATGACTTTAATTCTCTGGGACTTGTCTCTTATTGGTTTAGCAATTTCTTAAAATATATTCAGATTAAGCGAGCTCTATACGGATATTAGCGAGAACCACCTCTTCGATTCCTCTGCGCAGTTTCATTCTCTTCCATAGAGGGATAAGGACCATCTTCTTGAAAAGGACATGGATTCTCAGATTCCGAAGGGGTGTCTTGGCTGTTTTTATAAGCGTCATTATCATTAGAGTTTCGAAAAGGAGGGTTTTTAAACATCTCTAATTGAGCTCTATATGTTATGGAATTGGAGGCATTAGGGGGCGGGGTTTTCATGTTAATAGGATCGATACTTTCACTGTCATCTGCAACTAGGCAGGCGCTACACAGAAGAACAAATTGTAGTTTTACAAAAAACATAAACAGATTCCTATGAAATTCTTTGTATACTCATAATTACTTGTGTTTCTTTAGAGGTGTTGAGTAAGGAATGATTTTGACAACTGCTTAAAATATGTTCAGCTTGGGGTTGAGCAGATAAAAGGGCAGATTCTTGAGCTATCTGGGTTAGTGCAAGTTCCATTTGTGTTTTTCTTTCTGAAAGCAATTCAAAGTCTGGAATAAGAGAGTGATAGATAAGAGTATCTCCTATATTCCAGTTGTCAAGAGTTTCCGAAAAGTCAGATAGAGAGTCTCTAGATAAAAGAGGATGAGTGTTATGTAAAATCCGGGCAGATCCTCCGGAAGGAATATGGATAATAGAGCTTAATCCAGCACCAAAAAAAGTCAATTGATCTAAAGAGGAGTCTAAATACAGGTAACTTAGAGCGAATTCTTTAATAAGAGGATCTGCAATTTGTTGATTTAAAAATTCTATAAGACTAATTGGTTTAAAATCTATTTTGTTTTGCTTTAGAAAATAATTGAGGAAGGATCGAATCATTCCTCTTAAGGTAGCCGCAGAAAAGAGAGGGTCGAGTCCTTGTTTTAAAGGAGTGGTAATTAAAAAAAAGTAGTGATCAGGAGAGACTTTAAAAAGATCATAGTAGAGCCCAAATTGTGAATCGGGTTGCGTTTTAGCAATGCCGATATCTGCAAAATCCCAAATAGGAGGAGGTGAAGGAGACAGAATAAGGGATGTTTTTTGGAAAACTTCTAAAAGTTCTTTAACATAGTCTTGACCTGGTTTTTCTTTATCAAAATCTTCAGAATCTAAGTAGTTGGAAAGGTCATAGATGAAATCTAGAATGCTGTGATATCTTTCAGAAACAGAGATCGCTAGGGCCTTATTAATGATTTTACGTAGTTCCTTAGGAAGGAAGGAAATATGAATCATGCCAAAGCTAGGTTTTCCTGTAATGAGTTCATAGGCGATGACCCCGAGAGAGTAAATGTCGGAAGCATAGGTTACATTAGAGGGGGTTTCTTTTTGCTCTGGGCTCATATAATAGGGGGTTCCCAAGACAGCTTCAGATTTTTTTGAAGGATAGTCTTCTACAAGTTGAGCTATGCCAAAGTCGATAACTTTAATTTCACCGCTTTCTTCAATAAGAATATTTTCAGGTTTTAAGTCTCGATGAATGACCCCATGAGAATGAAGATGTTCAAGAGCAAAGCTCACTTGTAAGATGATTTCTAAAGATCGTTTTAAAGAAAAAGAATGTTGAGTTAGAAATTGCCTTAATGAAATGCCATGGATCCATTCCATAGCAATATAAAATCCTTTCTCCCAAGAGCCTTCTCCGTATAGTTTAACAATATTAGGATGATTTGTTAGCGCTATAACTTTCGATTCTTTGAGAAATCTTTCGGTGACTTCAGAATCTTTTATGTGGCTAACGGGGAGTGTTTTTATGGCTAATGTTTTTTTTGTTTCAGGATCAATGCCAAGGTATAGCCAGCTCATTCCTCCTTTATTTAGAAGGGTCTCAACTTTATAAGGTCCAATAAAATCGGGTAAGGATTCTTCTGTTTTTGTTAAATGAGGTTCTGTGTGTTGTTTATAAAAAGAGTCTGTCATAAAGAAGAGGATTCTCCTAGTTCTACAATTTTAACTCCTATAGCATCTCCTAGTTTAATAAGCTCGCCTTTAGCAATTTTTTTCCCGTGCACGGTAAGGTATACTCCATGTTCAGGATGCATAGGAAGTTCTAAACTATTACCCGGTTCTAGGCTTAGGAGTTGCTTTAATGGCATAAAAATGCGATCGATTTCTACAACAATAGGGAAAGGGATTTCTAAAGAAGAAGCGAGTCTTTCTTGTGGTGTCGGTTTAGTTTCTTCTGAAAATTCTAAGGGATCGCTATCTAGGTCCTCTTGTTCCAGATCTAGATCTAGATCGATCTCTGCTTCGGGGTCTTTTTTCTCTTTTGGTAAAAGAGGATAGCCTACGTCTTCTTCCATAACATTTTTGTCTCCGTAATACGTACAATAGTCTAAGATTTTGATTTTATCTTTCTTGATTTTTACTTTGAAAAGAGGTGTTTTTTCTAAAGAAAGAGTTAGGGTTCCCTTTCGTAAAAAAGGGTCGTAAGAGCAGGAATCCAAAATTAAAAAATCTCCGATGTTAAGTCTGTCCCAATCTTTTTTTGCAAGATGGCAGATGCCCGCTTCTACTTTAAGAGGAAGATCAATGGAGTCTACTAAGGGCGATGAGAAAATATCTTTTAAATTATTTGCAAAGTGATTTGAGAAGTTTTGGTGGAATGTGGGAGAAAAGATCATCCTACTAGGGAAATCTTGATTATTTAACGTGATAGATAGATCAGAGCAAAAAGAAGCAGTAAGAGGGAGTGTTTTTGTTTCAATCCACTGAATGTGGAAATCTGGATAAGGGGAACACTTATTAAAACTTTCGCTGGCACAAAGAAGTAGATATTGGAAAAAACCAGATTGTAATTCGGGATCTATAAAATTTTTATCATCTTGTTGAGGGAATAAGATGGATTCGGTGATTTTTTTTAGAGATTCGGCAGAAATAATTAAGTGAACTGTTCCGGCAAAAGGAGATAGCTCTAGGGTTTTAATAATGGGATTGCTTCCGAAAGAGACTAGAAAGTCTTCTGGGGAAGAGAGCTCTTTTTTTTGAGGGTAAATGTTAAGGCCTGGAATTTCTAAGCTTTCTTGAAGGGAAGTGGAAAAAGCGATCCATGGAAAATCAGGAGGAGTTCCCCAAAGAGGAATCTTTTGAGTTAATTTTAATTCGTCGCGAACTTGTTTAAGCCAGGATAGAGGGGGTGCATTCATAAAAGGTCCCTTACTTTTTTTTGTCTTCTTTTAAGCTAATTCTAATCTCATTAACCTCAAATTTAAACTCTTCTTTTCGAGATTGAAAAGATTTTTTAAGTTGTTCTACATTTTGTTGGAGTAGAGCAACGGATTGAGGGGAGCCTTTTATTTCTATATTATAGGATTTTGATGCTGTATCAAAACGTGTAATTGTGATTTCTGTTCCTTGTAAAAGAGGCGATTGTTGTTCATTCAAATGAATAGTTGTTTCTGTTTTCCCTTGAACTTGAAGCACGGTAATAACTCCAACAAGTCTATCAAATAAATCTAGAACCTGAGGGGAGAGTCTATTAAAGCCAACAGCAGGTTCAAAGTGAACTTCAGGACCTGTAGAAGGCAAAGATATAGAACTTAAAAGAGATTGAGAGAAGGCTGCTTGTTTTTGATTTTCCTCTTCGTCTTTTTTTTCTTGTTGTAAAGAGTCAGATTCAGAAGGCGCTAGGATTTTTTCTGATTCTTCTTTTTCTTTTACATTCTCTTTTGAACTGCGACCATCTTCTTTTTTACGAGTATCTATAGGAAAGGGGAGGGGGAAAGGAGAGGAATTTGTAGAGGTTGCTTTTTGAGCGAGCTCTAGTGGGGCTATAGGAGGGGCTTCGAGAGGTTGAGAGCTAGTTGGAGCCGGCGACTTGTCTATTAGGATTTCGGCTGGTTTTTCTAGGGGGAGGGGGGTAGCTATGCTATGTTCAATAGGAGGAGGAGGAGGAGTAAAAGGGACTTCTTTATTTTTTTGGAAAGGGGTCTCTTGAGAGATAAGAGGGGCGGGGATAGGGGCTGGAATTCGAGGAGGTGGGCTATGAGTTGTTAAAAGGGGTTTGGGCACGGGGTTTTCTAAAATAGGGGTTTTAGGTGGTATAGGCAACGCTTTGGGGGGGGCTTGTTCTGTGGGTTTTTCTAGTTGAATAGATGGTTTTTGGATGGGGGCTTGTTCTGTGGTTTTTTCTAGTTGAATAGATGTTTTTTGGATGGGGGATTGAAGGGGTTCTTTTATTTCAGAATGAATAGTTTGAGGTTGCTTTTGTTTTGAAGAGCTATCTCCTTGTTGAGAGGAAGTTTCCATCTGCACAGGGGTATGAGATTTTTTTTCTATGTGAGGGGTATCTGCAACTTCTTTTATGGGAGTTGTAAGCGGAGGCGGAGCCATTTTTTTTACAACATGTTCTATCTCTGTTTTTTGTTGGATAGGTGAACTCGGAGGCGTTGGAAGTTTTGCTGCGAAGTTATCGTCTTTGGGCAAAGAGTCGTAAGTTGATTCAGAGTTGTTAGTAATAATAATCGGTTTTTTAGAAGTAGGATCAAAACTTTGAGTAGAAGTGGTTTTTATATTAGTTTGGGTAGTTATCTTTTCGGGGTCGAGTATGGATCCGTCTTTCGATCGAATTTGAATGATAGCTTCTTGGATAAGAGGTTTTATTTCATCCATTTGATGTTCTATATTAAGGTCAGAACGGTTATCTTCTCTATCTTTTTCATTAACTGTTGTTGCTTTTTTTTCCATTTCTTTTTTAAAAGCGTCTAATCCATCAGTTTCATTCAAGGGTTTTATGACAGGTACAGTTTGAATCTTTTCAGTCTCTCCAAACTCTGCAGAAATTGGAATTATAGGATCTGGCATTTAAAACAACTCCAAATTAACGGTTTTTTTCTCTTTTTTGTCTAAGAAAAGAAGTCGTTCCAAGCTCGTCATTTTCAATGGCTTCAAGCTCTTCTAGATAGACTTTTTTTTCCTTTTCCCATTCTTTTCTGTGAATACTTATCTTTTCTACATCTTGCTGTTTTTTTAGCATATCTTTTCTGGCGACTTCTACAGCTAACACAGCGGCCTCTAGTTTCTTTTTCTGCTCTTTGACTTTTATTTCTTTTTGTTTGAGCTTTTCATCCACATCTTTTAAATAATATTTCATTTGCTGGATTTTAAGTGTCGTTGATACAGAGTCTAATTCATTTCGAAGTTGCGTTAATTTTTCTTCTTTATGGTGTTTGACCTTTTCTTTTTCTTTTTCGAAGATATCTAGCTGCTCTTCTTCTTTGATAAGCAGCTTCTTTTTTTCTAGAAGAATTTTCTCGGATTCTTCTAACCTTTTAGCTTTAATAAGAGCTACTTGTTCTAGCGGATAGTGTATTTTATCAAGGTCCAAGTTTTATCCTATCTAAAAAGAGCTTTAAGTTGCTGCAGAGTTTCATCAAAAGAGCTGTATTCGTCTACTTGTTGTTTTAAGAAACGGTTGACTTTATCGATATATTTAATGGCAAAGTCAGCCCCCTTATCAGATCCAGCCTTATATTCTCCAATTCGAATGAGTAGTTCGTTCTTTTTATAGTTAGAGAGAACTTCTCTAACTTTTCCTATAAGCATTAAATGTTCTCTATCGACAATTTGAGGAAGGATCCTGCTAATAGAACCTAAAACATCAATAGCAGGATAGTGATACTGCCTAGCAAGGTCGCTAGATAGAATAATGTGGCCGTCTAAGATAGATCGAACTTCATCGGCTACAGGTTCATTCATATCATCGCCGGCTACTAGAATAGTGTAAAAGGCTGTAATAGAGCCTTTGTCAGAATTTCCAGATCTTTCAAGTAGTTTAGGAAGTGTTGCAAAAACAGAGGGCGTAAAACCAGCTCTTGCTGGGGGTTCTCCTGCCGCCAATCCAACTTCTCTTAAAGCTCTTGCAAAACGTGTCACAGAGTCCATCATTAAAATGACTGTTTTTCCTTGATTTCGGAAGTATTCTGCAATGGCAGTTCCTACATAAGCAGCATTTAAACGTAGTTGAGCGGCTTGATCGGAAGTGGAGATTACGATCACAGAGCGCTTCATCCCTTCTTCTCCAAGATCATTTTCTAGAAATTCGCGAACTTCACGTCCCCGTTCTCCAATAAGAGCAATTACGTTAATATCGGCTTTTGCGTGTTTTGCAAGCATTCCTAATAAGGTGGATTTACCTCCGCCAGCAGCGGCAAAGATTCCAATTCTTTGTCCTCTTCCGCAGGTCAAAACACCATCGATACAACGGATTCCAACGGAGAGAGGCTCTTCAATTTTTTGACGAGTTAAAGGGTCCGGAGGGGTGTTGATGACTGGGTAGATTTCATCTAGTTCAAGAGGTCCTTTAGTTGAAATATCTAAGGGGTGGCCTAGTCCATCCAAGACTCGGCCAAGTAAGCCTGGGCCGACTTTGATGTGTAAAGGCATTTTAGTGGGGATGACTTCAGAAGAAGGACCGATGCCTGTCATTTCGCCTAAAGGAGAAAGATAAACTTCTTCTTTAGTAAACCCCACAACTTCAGCTAATAGAGGGGCCCCGGGTCGTTTAATCATACAAACTTCGCCCATTTTTACTTGGGGGACAACGGCTTTAATGAGCATTCCTACAACTTCAGTAATGCGACCATGGACTGTTGTCAGTTCAAGCTCTTCTAAATGAGACATGAGCTGATCGAAATCTGGCAAAGAATCCATAGTAAATCTCCGAGGTTTAGATCTGAACGCCCATAATTGTTTTTAATCCTTCTATGCTTTTGCCTAGGATAGCAGATGTAAAATCAAGTTCTTGTTGAGCCTTATTGAACTTAAGCTGTAGTAGCATAAAGTCAGCAGGAGCAAGGTTTTTGCCTGATTGACTAATGGAACTTAGTTGTTGCTTTGCAGCATCAAGCTGATTCATACCATCTGTTACATATCCTAAATATTGGGCAATGGGACCTGTAGCTCCGGTAGGTTTGCTGGATACTAAATCCTCTTGACTCGCACCAGGCGAAATACCCATTTTAGCATTAGCGGACTTTAAGTGGTTATTTACATCTGTTAACTTGTTTTGAACAAGATATTTTTGAGAAGATTTTAGTTTTAAATTAGGAGTTGAAAGTTGACCGTGGATAGTTTCTAGAGTGCTTTGAACGGAACGAGTCTGGTTCATCAAGCTGCTTGTATTGGGGGCAGCTATAGGCTTGGCTCCGAGTCCTGCAAGATCAAAGGGAGAGACAGCTTCTATTTTAGGAGAGGCTTGTGCCGGTTGCATTCCTTTATTTTGCATAAGAGAGGCAAAAGAATTTTCCTGGTTTCCTAGGTCTTTTTGTTCATCTCCAACAGCTGGGATCGCATCTATTTTAGATGTGGAAGAAAAATCGCTAGGTAAAGGGCCTTGCTCATTGATTATATCACTCATCATATTACTTTGGGTAACAGGTGTCTGTTTTAAGTTTATAAATAAACCGGTTTATAAATAAACTAGTTTGTCAAATTGACTTACAACTTGGATTGTCAAACTAGTTTTATTAAAATGCCTATTTTTTCATAGGCCCTTGAGTAGGGGTTGGCGCTTTTTTTACAAATCTCTCCACAAAAGAAAGTGCGCTGGAAGTGAGGTTCTTTAGAAGAGGGTCTTTAGTGCTACTATCTGTTTCTTTTAAGATATCAGTTCCCTTGTCTACTTCACTTGGATTTAAAGAGAGGCAAAGTCCTAAGAAGGCTTTTGCAATTTCATTATCTGGCTCTTTTTCTAAAACGTCAGTAAAGATTTTACAAGCTAGTTTGAGTTCTAATTTGCAAAGATGCAGATATCCTTTTCCTAATTGAGGAAGAAAATGTCCTGGCTTTAATACATCAGCTGCTTTAAATAATTTGAGTGCAGTGTCTTCATCAGATTGGTTGACGGCAACAAAGCCGGCTTCAATCATTGTCGTGAAGTGTTCTTTATATGATTCTAAGCTCATTCTTATGTGCCTTTTTTTAAAAAATTAACAAAGTGTTACTTGTCTATGCATTTGAAGCACTACGCTATTAACGAGACATTTTTGACACTACGCTTCCAATAAGAGTATTTACCTGTCCTATCAAGTTGGATATAGATTCTCCCACCTGAGTAACCTGGCTCATAGAAAATTGCAAAAGTAAGAACTTGCCGGGAGTTGCAGCTGAAATAGCACTAGCAACAGACCGAACCTGAGAAACCACCTGACTTTGCAAAATAACGTATTGTTTAATAAGGGTCGCAAATGAAATTGTACATGGTGCCCCTTCACTTAAATGGTAATCGCCACCTGTGCTCATAATTATGCTCCTTTTGAATTAGTTTTAAGTCTGTTAAGAACCTTTTGAAGGGCGGAATATCCGTGAAGAAGGATTCCATACTGATCGAAGTCTTCAGTCGAAGTTCCATCTCTAAGTAATGTTTTTAGCTCTTGAACTTTTCCTTCGATCTCTTTGAGCAATTCTTGCTTTTTTAGAGGATCTTTTTTAAGAGACATCTCTAAGTCAAACTCAAAGAGTGCCTTTTTCTTTTCCATGCCGAACATCTATGACTCCTTTTCCTGTATAAGACCAATCATTGCAGATTGTAGTTAATTTTAAATTTTATTCCATCTTTTTCGAGTAAAACTTGATCTGCCTCGATAGCCGTTATCAACATGCCGTCTAAAACATCACCAGTTTCGAAGATTTTTTTGTTAATAATAGCAAACTGTAAGTCGTTATCGCCCGAGGAAAATCCGGAAATGGAATAGGTTGTAGAGATGTCAACTGTAGAGTTGTGGCTTTCTGTAGCAGATAAGTATACGGTGAAGTTTTTAAGAGAGACAATGCCGGGGAGTTTTTTGATTTCTTTAAGAACGGCATCAAAGTCAGAAGCTCTTCTTTTATCAATATTGCCGGTTACCAGGAGATCTCCTCCTGATAAGTTAAAGGCTATAGATCTAAATCCGTATTGTAGGAAAATAGTTTCAACTTGAAGAGTTAAGGTATTAGCCACGTTTACTTGATTGTCTAGCAAATTTAAATAAGGGAACGTAACGTTCATATAATCAGCTAGGAGTTCAGCTTCTTCCGGAGTTTGTACATAGCCTTTCATTACAAATTTTCCTGGAGAGGGAGAGTGGATCGAGACGGCTTGCCAATTTGGGTAGGTTAGTAAAATTGCATTCATGTTTTGCCAAACGAGTTCATCAATAATTACTGTATCTTCAATAGAGGTAATAAAAGGTAGTGTAGAGAGAGTATAAGAAAGTTCTTGTTTTTCTATTTTGGTTAAAACATGACCTATGAGAAATAATTTCCCTGTGGCTTCATTCAAAGAAAACTGTACCGAAGAAAACTTATTAAGAGCTTCGCTAACAAGGGATTTTTCTTTAAGAGTTGGAATTTCGATTTCGTTAGATGTAAATAAAGAGAATGAAGCAGTGATAAGCGTTAAGATAAGGAGCGCAAAGACCCCCCCTAAAACTAAATGTTTTTGAGGGATGACGAGATCTTTCCAGTTTCTGTCTGGAACGGGAAGTTTTTTTACTGAGAAAGAGTCCAGAGCCATTTCCGCTATTTTTTCTTCTTTAACGGTAGGTTTAGTTGTGGGGGTAAAGATGGTGTCGTTGACTTGTTCTCTGTCGATCATTAAAAATGAAGTAGTGCCTAAAGCGAGAAGGTCTTGAGAAAAGATTTCTTGTTTTAGCTCAATACGTTCTCCGTTAAGAAGAACTCCATTAAGACTTTCTAAATCTTCAATGAAAACAAGTTCATTTTCATCTACAGAGAGTTTTGCGTGCTGTTTTGAAACGCTTAAGTCGTAAAAGACCACGTCGCAGACGTTAGGATCCTTTCCTAAGCTATAAGTGACACCAGGTGAGAGGTCGAATTCAGCTCCTGCATTAGGTCCTGAAATTACTTTTAAGAGCCATTTTGAGGGGGGGGGCACTTCAAAATTTAATGTAGGTAAGGGATCTTCTTCTTCAAAAAGAGTGGAACTTTCTATAATTTCTTCTGCTTTTATATCGTCTAATTCTGTGGGTATTTCTAAAGGTTTTTTTTCTGTAAATCTAAAAAATGTGCTTCCGATCTCCAAGATGTCATTTTCTTTAAGAAGAACTTCTTCTGTAATGACTTTCCCATTTTGCGTAGCGGGATTGATAGCGCTTAGGTTCTCAAGGGTAAATCCTTCATCTGTTCGATGGCAGATGATATGCTTTCGCGATACCATAGGATCTTCTAAGACAATTGAGGCCTCATCCGGATCTCTTCCCAGGATCCATTCTGACCCTTCTTCAAAGGATATGACAAGCCCTTCTAGAGGTCCCTCTTCGGCTATTAAATATCCAGTCATATAAAAGTATCATCCATCGTTACATTATACTAGTTTGTTCTGCTTTTTGCATTTTTTCCACTTCAAAACGCCAGTAGTATAAATAATTAACAAAATTTTCAATTCTTTCTTTGAATTCTTTATATTCCATGTCATACGGGATTATGCATGAGAGTGTCAAGGATTTCTCTTCAAAATCAATTCCAAGAGCTTGGTCCCCGGTCCCTTGTCCCAGAAGGTTAGCCTTCATCAAGTAGATAAAAGCGCTTTCTTTTTTTTGGAAAAGCAAGGGAGCTAGATTGGCAAAAAAAGCTAAACCTTCTTGGTTTTTTTTTACAATGATTAAGAGATCGTCAGATAGTGTCAGTTTATAGCAAGATTGTAAGTCTTTTGGAGGGAAAGGTGGGAGTTGCAAATCTTCGGCTAGGCGTTTAAGATTTTCTTCCAGCATACACTCCCTATATCAGCTTTGATTAAAAATCTTTTTATCTTGTTTTAGTTTTAAAACAAACAAAAAAATAAAGATTTTTTTTGAGTCGATGAGGGTGTAGAGATCTATTAAGAGCTAATTAACAGATCTCAGTAGCTCCTAATTGAGTTGTTATTTAATATTTTAGTCAGTTTTAGAAAAGTAGAGCCCCTAGGATGAATCCATTGAATAAGTCAAAGGGTGAAGAGCCATAGGATGAAGAGCCATAGGATGAATCTGAATTATATGGCTTACTAGGGTTCTCTAGGTAATTTGTTTTTTTTAGATCGGATGAATGTTGTTTGAAGGCTTGTTTAGTGTAGGAGTTAATTCGCATGCATTTAAATGTTTCAAGTGGCCCACGGCTGCGTTTCTGTTTTTTCCAAACTGCATTTATCCTATCAAATTGGGTTATTAAGGCGGTTTTCATTGTTTCAAAGTCTTCTTTACTGGTGTTAGCTAGCTGAATGATCGATTCTGACGATTCCTGGGGCACTGCGGCATTCGCTGCATTGTGAAAATCATTAAATTCCTTTATATATATAGAGTTCGCTTCCGTCATTAAAAAGATGATGTTTTTGTGAGTTGGTTTTTGAGAGTCTTCTAAAGTTATTATTTGATTTTTAAGGAGTGTTAATTTCTGATCTAGAGCGTTTTTAGCTATTTCGTGGTTTTTTGCGAGAGGGGATAGTTTTGGGGATTCAGTAGAAGGCTCTATACGTTTTGTGGATGAAAAATATGGAATCATGAAACTACCTTCTTGTTGTTTTATTTAAAAATCTAATTAATTATAGCAAAACGTTTATTCTAACGCAATTAAACACATTAATTTAATGTTATATTGATTATTAATTGTGTTATTTGATAAGTTGTAATTAGTGATTTAAATTGGTGTTTATATGAGTTTGTATGAAGAAATTGAAGAATTGAAGGTCAGGATTAAAAAAAGCGTTGATTTGAACAACACGGCAAAGACTTCTGACTTAATGACTCAGGCTTTTTCGGTCTGTGAAAAGATTAAAGAGGTGTTAAAAGAAGCTGGCCCTCAAGAAACTAAAGATCTAAATAAGCTCATGACTAATTTTCGTGAATTTTTAAGTGTAGAAACAAAGAGATTGTCTAAAAAAATGAATCTTACAGAAGAGCAGCTGGCACGTCATAATGAGAACCCTGAAAATTTTTCTAAAGAGCAGTGGATAGTTATGCAGGCTATTAGGAAGAGATTTTCTGCAGAAACAAAAGAAATCAGAAAAGTTGTCAAGAATAAGACTGCCCTTTTGGAATCAGCTTCATCTAAGGGTATTAGATCAAAACTGCCCGGAAATCTAAAAGCTTTGATGGAGGGTGATGTAAGTATGACATCTAACTCTCTTCTTTCTCCAGAGTTGATGACAAAGAAAAAGAAAATTGTTTTAAGGAAGGTTAAAAAAAATAAGTGGATTAAAAGCTAGGTTTGGATTGTTGCTAAGGATTTCTTCTAAAGAACTGGGATTGCAAAAGTCCTTTCTGCATTCGGAACTAGCTATAAAAATAGAAGCCACATAGGTTTTTCTTACAGAATCAAAGATAAAAAACATGATGGTTTAAACCGGAAAACACTTAGTTTTTTTTAGTAGCGGACCAGATTACATTTCCTGTCGGATTTTCATTTTATGAGCCAGATCCAGCATTGAAAGAATGGAAAAATAAAGACCAAGAATTAAAGAAGCAAAAGATAAGTATAAAAGAGAGTCTAGCACAACCTATAAAAAATGATAAATACCCATCCAAGTTAGAAATAGCAGTTGATTTATTAGAGGTTTTTTAAAGTTTTTCTCTGAAATGCATGCTGGGGTGCAAGTCATTTCAAACCTTCGCTGTAATCAACTCGTTCGTAATAAGAGAGGATTATTAGTCGAAGAAGGAAGCTTTTTATCGCTAAAGTGGTCTTTTAAGATTTTAATCGCTTGAATAGCAGGAGTTGGACATCCATGAGACATACTTCTTCTTCTAGAATCGAGTTAAGACTAGAATCTGTGTAAAAGCGTTCTAAAAAAGTCATCCAGTTATTTAATAATATGGGATTATGACCTAAAAGTTGAGTAAGAGGGGTTGTTCCATTTTTTGAATATGAGCTGTGAGCCGCAATTATGCCATGTGTTTACTGGGTGATTTTCCAGCAACGATGGATTTTTTTATTATGAAAATCAATAGGAATCGTTTTGTCTGAAATATCTCTAACACTACATGAAGAAAATAAAGATTCGTCAAATTTGAATTTTCGAGAATTAGTGCTAAAAAAAAGGATTCCGCCAGGAGCTAGAAGCTTTAGGGATTTTGTAATCAAATCCAAATAGTCTATTTGGATATCAAATAGCTGATCCATTTTTTTTGAACGAGAGATCGTGGGGGGGTCGATAATTATGATGTCAAATAAAACTTTACAAAGGATTTCCTCATCTATAAACTTTAAACAGTCAGCTCTTATGATTTCGTTGTTTTTTAAAGAAAGAGAATTAAGGATGAAATTTTCTTTTCCCCAGTCTGTATAACTATTAGACATATCAACACTTTTAGTAAAGCTAGCTCCGGCAAAGGCTGCATGAACGCTAAAAGAGCACGTGTACGCAAAAAGATTGAGGAGGCTCTTGTCTTTTGCTATGGAGGCGATTATTTGACGTGTTTCTCTATGATCAAGGAATAGTCCAGTATCTAGGTAGTCGTCTAAATTAACTTTGAATTTTACTCCATATTCAAAAACAGTAAAAAATTGCTCTTGCTCATCTATTTTTTCATACTGTTGTGTTTTTTTTCGTTTTACTCGGGTTCTCCAATAGATGAGATCTAGGGAAGTATTGAAAATTGAAATTAAAGCTTGATCGATCTCTTCTCTTAGTTCAGGCAAGGGTTCATCACGATCTCTATCATAGGAGAAAAATTGTACGCAAAAACGACCTGCGTAAAAGTCAATGACTAAAGGGTATTCTTTAATGTCGCGATCGTAAATACGGAAGCAGTCGGTCATGGAACGTTTTGCCCATTTTCGAACATGACGATAGTTTTTTCTAATACGATTTTTTAAAGCAGAGCTTTTGTCTTCGCCATCGCTAATAGAGGGTAGCTCTAAGGGAGTCTTATTCATGGATTAAATGATATATAAGTAAGTTGAAATTAATGCCTTAACTTATACAGGTTTTCTTTTTTTATAAAAACAAAAATGAAAGCAAAAAATTATTGGTGCACGCTTAAATCCAGCTAAGCAAAAGCGAATCTAACCAAAAAAAATTTCGATACCCTTTTCCTAAAAAACCCATATGGCCTCCCTGGGAAGAGATCCAGATCTTGACGCAAGCTGGAACGTTTTGGGATGTGGCTGCTTGGTAGTTAACTATTGGGTCATCTGCGGCAAAAACAATATGACAAGGGTGGTCTATGTGAGAAAGGAAAAAACAGCTGCTGCATTGTTTATAAAAATCAGCAGCATTTTGAAATCCCCATAGAGGAGCTGTAATCTGATTATCAAAGTCTGAGATAGAAGAAATAGCTTTATCTTGAACCCACACAGCTCCATATTTTTTTAAACACTTTACATAACTGTTGTTATAAAGGCTTAGGTTAGGGAGAGATAGTAAATGGGCGCTTTGAGCTAAATCTATAGGAGGGCAAATAGCAATGGTTTTTATTAGAAGGTCATGTGCTAGCTTTTTAAGTTCTCCTGCAAGTTTTAATGCGATGTTACCGCCTACGGAGAATCCGATTAATACAAAAGGAGAATTGGGGGTTTGGTTCTTAAAGGATTGAATTATGTGGAGGATGTCATCACTTTTTCCAGAGTGAAATGGTTTTTTAGAGAGGCCCGCCCCAGATCCGCAACCTCGTAAGTTAATGCGAACCACGCGATGTTTAGCTTTATAAATTTTGCGAGCCATACGAATCATGTAGTTAGATTTGTGAGAGCCTCCAAGGCCATGAATTAAAAAAACGGTCTTATCGGCAGGGCCCCATAATAAGGGAGTAGAAACTTCGCAGGATAAGATGTCGCCATCTGCTAGGGCAATCTGTAGAGGGACAGA
The DNA here is from genome assembly GCA_945898205.1 of Chlamydia trachomatis. GTDB lineage: Bacteria > Chlamydiota > Chlamydiia > Chlamydiales > Rhabdochlamydiaceae > CAIJXB01. Next base: position 45,693 of record CAMDHO010000010.1, read on the forward strand.
AGGGGGGGGCGTACCTGAATAACTCAAGCTAGAAAGGGCAGTTTGGACATGAGGATTCTTAAGAAAAGGAAAAGGCTTAAAGGGGAGTTTTCCGTTGTATTCGATATCTGAATTAAAAAACAAGGAGACCTCCTAATTTAAAAATCTAGTCTCTTTTTTAAATTAGGATTCTTCGTTAAATAAATCTCTTTGCAAATAAAGATCTATTTCTCTTTTTAAGTGAAAGTACTCAAAGCTATTAGGGTGAGTTGTATCTAAAATTTGTAATTGCTCTTGGGCTCTAGTCATATCATCTATTTGTAAAAAGTAAAATCCAATAACATGGAAAAATTTTAGGCATTCTAATTCATGGAAAGATGCTTTTTGGGGATATAGTAAGGTGAGAGACCACGTGTTGTTAAATATTTTTTCCACTTCTTCCGGTTCTCTTCTTCTTAAAAAGTAGTGAGCATACTCTATTTTACCTAAGAGATCGTCTGGAAACTTGACAACCCATTCTTTTAGCACGTTTAAGGCTAAGACTTTAGCTTCTAAAGTGGCTAGGGAACTATAGAAGTAATAGAGGATGGAAGGGCTCTCGGGGGCTTTAACAATTAGTTCGGAAGCGATGTCTAAAGCTTCTTCGGGGTCTTCTACTAGGAGTTTTGGTAGAGATTTATATCTTTTTTGATCTTTTTGGCTAAGGCTGCTTATTTTAAGGCAAAAGAGGGGGGTAGGTATTTCATTCGTTATGTTTTCAAAACTCTCTAGATCGTCTTCACAGTCATACTCATAATCAGAGGATTCTTCTTCTAGTTCTATTTCGTCTCCTGAATCAGAGTCAGAAGAATTTTCTTGTAATGAAGTTTCAATATCTTCGTATGAGGAGGAAGGTTCTTCTATAAAAAACTCAAGTAGGTGAGAGTGGGTAGTCCAACTAGTTAGATGTTCTAAGCATGATTCTTTTCCCTGTTCAAAAGCTGTTAATAGTTCAGGTAAGGTAATGAATGTTTCGTCTACAAGGTCAAGTCCGAAGATCTCTCGAATATTATCTATCGATTCACCTGGCCAAAGAGCTAAAGAGGCTTCTAATATTAATAAAATTAATTCAGGGTCATAGATTTCCCCTGATATGTTTTTGGAATAAAGACTTTGAAAATACTCGACAACAAGAGATCTGTCTATTAGGCCTGTTGTTATTAGGATAAGAAGAGCGTCGATGCAAGCTTCTCGGATAGCTTCACTAGCTCCTGGATTTTCAATTGTTTTTTTCAATTGGCTCCAGTCAGAGGAGATCGTAGCAACTAAAATGTCGGCCCAAAAAAGAAGGATAAAGTAGTGTTCTTCGTTTTCTAAAACTTCTGGGTATTCATGCAACTGGATTAGCCAGTCAAAGGCTTTTTTTTCTTCAAAAAAGGCAAGCAATTTTAAGCTGCCGTATAAGTTGTTAGTATTCCAAGGATCTTCTTCTTTTATTTGAGTAATTTCTAATGCCAAAATAGGGAGGAGTTTTCGAGTGCAAATTTCTTTGTTTTCGAGTAGGAAATCAGCTTCTTCTTTTGAAAGAATTTCTATTTCGTTAGTGAGGATTTTATCTAAAAGTTGAAGGGCACTTTTTGGATCTGTTTTCATTGAATTGAAGTCTCCATAAAAAACTGTGTAATCCGTCTGTTATAGCATCTTGAGTGTAAAAGAGCCACCCATACTTTTTTTAAGAGAGACAGCTCTTGTAAAACTATACTTTTTTAGAGGTGTCTAAAATAAAAAATCCAATTTTTTTTCTAGTTTTACAAGATTATGTGTAATTTAAGCTATGACCGCAAAATCCCGTTGGATTTGGCATAAAGTGTAGTGAGTGGGACAGTTTTTATGCTGTTGCCATCTCTTTTTGTGAGTTCCTTCCCATCAATGCTTCAATAATATTTTGTAATAGATGATCACTTGCAATCGCCTTTTTTACACATGGCCGTAATTTGTCTTGATCCTCATCATGGTTTTTCATAGCAGTTCTTACCTGTGCGCTATTTATTTCGGCAAAACGTTCAGCTAAAGTTGCTTTCCCATTCAAAATAACTTTCAGGTATTTAGGATTGTTTAAATTTTTCACATAGGGTGTTTCAGCTATCATGGTTTTAAAAATTCGACTCATTGATTTACAACCAGTTCTTTTTCGGACTCCGCGCTTGTCTTCTCGAAAAGATTGCTCACAAATATTATTTGTAGGTTCAGGTTGAATGCGTTGCCTTACTCCCTTCTCATTGACAATTTCAATTCCATCTGTAAAGAGCCGGTCTTTGTATTTTTCAATTTGTTCAACTAGTTTTCTATATCCGATATCCTTTGACGCAGCTTGCTTTAGTTCTTTAAGCTCAGCAAACTTTTCCAGTTCTGTTTTTATTTTAGGCATATCAACCTCTCCGCCATCGTCATTAAGCCCATCTTTACCATCTGGAGCTGCTAAACGCATGATAGCTCGAAGTTGATCAAAATGTTTTACTTTTTCTTTAAGCCTTTTAACGCATTGTTGAAGAGTGGAATCGCTTAAAACCTCTGCCAGAAAATCTCTAATTTTTATTAAACGATCCGATGCCTTTAAGGGTGTTTTTTGAAGGTATTCATAAGCTGCTTCCATGCGTTTTATGTGAGCAAGGTGTGCTCGATCAAACGGGAATCCGTATCCGGCTAGATCCGCAGGATAGTCTTGTATCCACTCTATTAAAAGATGAGCCAAGACTTCCTCCGGAAGGTTTTGACTAAAAATGTCTTTTACTGATGGATCTAGATACTGTGATAAGGATGAGTAGTTTCGGATTAGATCCCGAAACGCTCTAGACAGTTTACTTAAAGTTGGTTTTACCTTCTAGTCTCGCACTATAGATACAAGAAGATCGTAATCAGCTTTGAGGAGGTCTTTGCCACCGTCCCTGAGCCAATGAAAGTGACAGATAAATATGCGTATTCCAGGAAATACAGCCTCTATAGAGCCAATAATTGCCTTACTCATGTCACAGACAATTCCAATTGGCGTTCCATAAGCTTTTTTGAGTTCTTGCAAAATTGGAATGATTGATTCTATTGATTCGCTGGGGATTTTTTTAGAAAGAAGGACAAGCTTTAATAATTCCTCTATGGCACAGAAAACGTGAGGGCTTGCCCCATCACAGGTTCCATCCAAGTGGACAATATAACCGCCATTTTCTTGAATGATCCCTTTGATTTCGCCTTCTTTGTCTTTATGTGCTTGAGCTAGATAAAGAATAAATTTTTTCCCAAGAACAGAGACTTCTCTAGTAGAAATTTGAAGATTTCTTCTCATGAGTATTTTAAAAACCTCATCTTCCGTATGTTTTTCCAAAAATAATTTCCTACCCACGAACTCTATTACATCAAAGCCAAAATTGCAGTATTCAGGGACAAGTGTATTGAGCTTTTCGGACCCGAAAACAGTTCCACAGTTGGGACAATATTTAATTGTTTCGTTGAATGCAAGTTTTCCCCAATCTAGAAGT
>CAMDHO010000011.1 GCA_945898205.1 Chlamydia trachomatis
AGCGCTCTTTGCGATAATCTGAGAAACTATCGCTAGCTAGATGATTTTAAAAATCTTGCCTGTTTAATTCTTGAAAACGACCATCGTTATCCTGATGGAACGCTTAATATACGCCCCCGCAATTGCTCTTTGAAAATTTCGCTTAAAATCAAACACCACTTTTCTATTTTTGATACTTTTATAATTTTATCATATTTTGAAGATGTCATATCCAATATGTAACACAGGAACCCGAAAATGTCAACTGGGTGCCTTTTTTACATGAATTGTTAGCTTTATTCTAAGTTAAAACCTCTTCTTTCGAGTTCTTCTTTTAGCTGTTGTGGGTTGATAAAATGAATAGCGTCAATTCCTTGAGTTTTAGCCGCCTCCAAAACTTCCCATGAGCCAAAAGATTCGAGTGTGTAACAACGGCGAAAGGCTTGTTGCACCCCTAAAGGAGCGGTGTGATAAGTCTGAAAGCAAGACAAATCCTTTTCAAATCCGGAGCATTAAATAATTTACCAAGCATTTTTCTGATTTATATTCCCTAATAACCCATGATCTTGTGGAGATGGTTTGAAGCATGGAGCTAAGGTTATAGAAGCATTACCTTCAGTACTAGCTATACTTTTTCTAGCATCAAGAGGGAAGAAAATGGCCGACAAAGCTGCCAGTTCTAATTCAATAATTGTAATTGGAGATCGTACTATTCTATAAACATCTTCTAATTCAGGAGTCTCACCCTTAAAAAGCTTGGATCCTGCCATTACTATAGGCGTAATTGAGTGCGCAATAGGAGCTGCCACAGAAAATGCTGCGCATTTTAGCCTAATAGTGCTTGGATTTTCGTTTAAATAGTTCTCTCCTGTGCTGTCATCGATTATATACAAAGCACTTGTTGAGTCTCGAGCTTCATCTAATAAATTTAATAAAAAAGAGAAATCTGGGCTAAATATTTTAGAATCTAATTCGAATTCTGTTGGATTGTCCATATTTAAGAAGAATAAAGACTCTATACGCTTTATTCTAGTAAGAATTTCTGTAAATTCTTTAATGAACTCATTAGCATTATCTATATTAATTGTTTCAATAGGAAAAGATTCTAAGTTTACTTCATTTAATTATTTGTGCAAATGTAGTAAGCATTTGTAAATCAGCTTTTTAGAAGATATTTCTTCTAGAAGGTCTAAGTTTTTAAATATTTTAATAATTAAATTATTTATGCGACTAGATTCCGTTATAACTGACACAGGCCATTTAATATCATCTTCAAATGTAATTCAATTAGAGATTTGCATGAAAATGTTAAATCATCTGTTTTAAAGTAAAGTGTAACTGTATCACATGAGTAAATAAATTACAATTCAAACTAATGTAGGTTGTGGGCTCTAAATAGAAATTTCCTATTCCTTGTAATAAGAGATTTAAGTGTAATGGTCCCTGAAAATTAGTGACATAAGATATCCGATTAAATTAAATAATTATTTTTATCTGAATTAAAACAACTGTTATAATCAGGCTAAGAGCTTTTTGCGCTTATGAAAGGCTGGGGTGTGGTGGCTAGCTTAAACCAGGTAAGTTCATGCTTGTTATGAAACAAGTGAACTATGTGGCTTCCTTCAATTTTTTGAAATTCTTTGATGATTATATCGCTTACTTCTCCTTGAAACTTTAAAGTACAGACGAAATTAACTTTGGCATTAATGTCGATCCATTGCTTAACCCAATCTAGAAGCTTTTCTGGATAGCAGATCAAGTCGCTAAAAATCCAATCTAGTTTAGGAAAGTCTTTAGGAGTTAGCGAAAACGCGTCTTTTTTTAAGAAAGTAACTCGAGGTAGAGCTGCGATAGAGGGGTCTAGTAAGGCTCGATCAACAGCTATGACAGTAGCCCCTAATTGTTCCAAGACCCACGTCCAGCTTCCTGGACTTGCTCCTACTTCCAAACAAACATCACCTTCTTTAGGAAAAGTTCCTGCCCTAGTTAAGGCTTCCCATAGTTTAAGATAAGCTCTGCTAGGTGGGATTTTAGATTCTTGAAAATGAACTTCGCCTTGAGGAAATAAACTAGAACAATGGGGGGAGGCTAAGATCGTATTTGCATCTAAAAGTGCCCAAGACCCTAATGGGGTATTGGGGATGATAGAAGGGAAAGTAAGGGGTTTTGAAGGGAAATAGGGTAGTTTTTCAGTAATTAACGTTCCTCTTCGAATGTTTTTATAGGGATAAAATGACCAAAGTTTTTGTATTTCACGAAGTTTTTTAGCGGCGTCTGAAATAGAATCAAACTGGATAATTTGAGGATCAAGCCAAATATTTTGTGCCCAGTAAGCCGTTTGAGGGGCCCCGTTTGCAATAAATAACCTGTCGTATTCGTGGATAACATTTTTAAGTTCTTGTCTAAGGTTTTTTTCTAAGTCAGGTGGGGCTAAATATCCAGTAGTTTGTTTCAAGATGCGGCCTTTTTTCATTTTTAAGGACTTTGATTTTACATCCTTTTTAAGGCTTCAGGCAAGAAGAATCTTTTGGCTTCAGATTAATTATTTAATTAATGTGTTGATTGCATTTGAATTATGTAGTTTAATTACTATTGTGTAACAATTGTGTATTTGGTGGTATTATGCGTGGATTAAATGTTTCTTTTTTTGTTTTTATTATTGTGAGTGTATTGAGTGTAAGTGGGTATGCAGATCTGTCTAGTTCCCAGTTACCTAAATCATCAGATAAAAATGGTTCTAAAAAACTACAGGGTTTCTCGTTGCAATCTGCTCACGCATCTAAGCCGCGTGTAGAACTTAAAGGTGAAATAGACTCTTTTAAAAAAAAGTCGGCAGTGTCTGTTAAAGGATTTGAAGGTAAGGATGTTACAGCAAAGAATAATTATGATGGAACCTGGACGGTAAGTGGTGGAAAGTCCACAGATGGAATTATAAAGCTAGACGCTAAGGAGGGTATCGTTACCTATCAAAGTAGCGCTTCCAAAGCCCCAGTATACGGCATGACCTTAGACTCAAATGGAACAAGTTCAATTAGTACGATTAATGCTGTTGGAAGCCAAAAGTTGGTGGTAATAGATGCCGCAGGGGATCTTATTCAAGTAGATGTTACAAATTCTCCTAGGAATAAAATTTCAGCAAAGAGTATTTCGGAAGGACTATGGGAAGTCAGCGGAACAAGTTCTTCAGGAAAGAGCGTTAAGGGGACTTTGGAAATCGACTCTGAAACAGGTTTTATGGCATATAAAGGGTCGAATGGAACTTTTACATGTAAAAAGCCTATACCTATTGAATCTATTATAGAGGGAATGTCTACGTTTAAGGGGGCTTTTACTAATGAATCTTTAGTGAAGATGACCTCTGATACAGGTTGGTCAAAACTTTCAGATGAAGTTGTTAATGTTTTAACGGACTTAATTAAACAGGTGAAAGTAAGCTCTCAATAAAAAAGAAGATGTTATTATTTTATAAAAAGAGGCCCTATAAAAGGGCCTCTTTCTAAATGAAAATTACTTGCTTTCTTTGTCTAAGATTTCGACATCAGCTTCTTCGATGTCTGGCTTGTCTTGAGAAGAGGGAGCTCCTTGTTCATGAGCTGGTGCTTCATTTTGTAGAGATTCTCCAATTTTTTGCATATGTTCATTGAGTTCATCTTTAGCAGAGCGAATTTGTGACAGCTCGCCTGTTTCTAAAGCTTTTTTCAAAGAATCTATTTTCGATTGGATATCAGATGTTACATTTGCTGGGAGACGGTCTTTATATTCTTTTAAAGACTTTTCTGCTCGGAAAGCTAAAGAGTCGGCTTCATTGCGAATTTCGATTTCTTCTTGTTTTTGCTTATCTTCTTCAGCATGTTCTTCAGCATCTTTGAGCATTCTTTTGATCTCATCTTCAGAAAGTCCAGATTTCGCTTCAATACGAATCTTTTGTTCTTTACCAGACTTTGTATCTTTTGCTGAAACATGTAAAATACCATCAGCATCAATGTCAAAGCATACTTCAATTTGAGGTAATCCTCTAGGTGCTGGAGGAATCTCAGAAAGATCAAAACGTCCAATTTCTTTATTGTCTCGTGCCATTTTACGCTCTCCTTGAAGAACGACAATAGTTACAGCTGGTTGATTGTCTGCTGCTGTCGAGAAAATTTGTTTTTTCTGAGTTGGGATCGTTGTATTTCTTTCTACAATAGGAGTTAAAACGCCGCCTAAAGTTTCGATTCCTAATGACAATGGAATAACATCGAGAAGAAGAACGTCTTTAACATCACCAGACAAAACAGCCCCTTGGATAGCTGCGCCGATTGCTACAACTTCATCTGGGTTAACACCTTTGTGTGGATCTCTGCCAAAAATTGATTTTACTTTAGCTTCAACAGCAGGCATACGTGTCATGCCCCCTACCAAGATAACTTCATCAATTTTGTCTTTAGAAAGACCTGAATCTTTAAGAGCTTTTAGGCAAGGTTCTGCCGTTCTTTCAATAAGATCGTGAGCTAAACTTTCGAATTTAGATCTGCTTAGTGTAAGAGCTAAATGCTTAGGTCCTGTTGCATCCATAGTAATAAAAGGTTGATTGATTTCTGTAGTTTGTGTTCCAGAAAGTTCAATTTTAGCCTTTTCAGCAGCATCTCTTAGTCTTTGAAGAGCCATTTTGTCTTTAGTTAAGTCAATCCCTGTATCTTTTTTGAATTCATCGAGCAACCAATGTAAAATGACATTATCAAAGTCGTCTCCGCCGAGATGAGTATCTCCATTGGTAGAAAGAACTTCAAATACGCCATCTCCGATTTCTAGAATAGAGATATCAAAGGTTCCGCCGCCTAAGTCGAATACAGCGATTTTCTTTTCGTGTTGTTTGTCAAAACCATAAGCTAGTGCTGCAGCTGTAGGTTCAGGTATAATTCTTTTTACATCAAGACCAGCAATTCTTCCTGCGTCTTTTGTTGATTGTCTTTGAGAATCGTTGAAATAAGCAGGTACTGTAATAACAGCTTCTGTGATTTTTTCTCCGAGGTAAGCTTCTGCCGTTTCTTTCATTTTTAAAAGAACTTGAGCAGCAACTTCTTCTGGAGAAATCTGAACGCCTTCCACTTCAAAGATAGCGTCTCCATTGCTGTTAGGAACTACTTTGTAGGGAACTGTTTTAATTTCAGACTGAACTTCTGAAAATTTACGTCCGATGAATCTCTTTGCAGAGTAGACAGTTCTTTCTGGATTTGTAACAGATTGTCTTTTAGCTGGAACCCCTACAAGTCTTTCAGCACCTTTATAAGATACAACAGAAGGGGTTGTTCGTGCTCCTTCAGCATTGGCAATAACAACAGGAACTCCACCTTCCATGATAGACACGCAAGAGTTAGTGGTTCCTAAGTCGATTCCAATGATTCTGCTTTTTTTAGATGACATATTCATTTCCTTAGTTTAATTGGTTTATTTTTATTGAGTTGGATTTTTTTTCTTAGCCACTTTTACCCGAGCTGGGCGCACAGTTCTTAAGTTGCTTTTATAGCCTTTTACATATTCTTGTAAGATGGTGCCGTCTATACAGTCTTCTAGTTCTTCCACTTCTACTGCTTCGTGAAGATGTGGGTTAAAGGGGGTTCCAAGAGATATGAATTCTGCAATGCCATTTTGTGAGATGACGTCTTTAAATTGACTCACAATCATTTCAAATCCACGTACCCAGTTTAAAGTCTCTTGAGAGAGTCCTTCTGTGTACTTTAGAGCGTTATCTAAGTTGTCTATGGGTGTTAGAAATTCTGAAATTACATTTTCTACTGAAAAACGCATCATTTCTTGCTTTTCTTTTTGCAATCTTTTTCTTGTGTTATCCATCTCCGCTAAAAGGCGTAAGTATTTGTCTTTAAAATCTTCTACTTCGCATTTTTGCGTTTTCATGAGATCGTCTATGTGTAAAGTTTCTGGATCTTGAGCGTCAGAAGAGTCGGTATTTGCTTTCGCTTCTTCTGGGTTTTGATCTTCGGGGAATAGGTTTTCTTGTGTCATGTATTTACTCTTTTTCTGGGTTTTTGTTTTCTAGCATTAATGTAGTTTTCTGATTTAAATCGAGCTGAGCAGTATCGGGTTTGCGGTAGCTAATCTTGAATTTATAAAGACTTTGTGTGAGAGAGGTGCTCATCATATCGGAGACTGTTTTTAAAAGAGCGAAAATCTTCTTATAGGGGACTCGGTTAGGACATAGAAGCCCTAAGCCCCCCGCAACATTTTGATGGATAAAATAAGGCATAGCGATAACGGCGCAAGATGTTGCATGAGAAGAGAAAGAGGCTAGCTCTTCTCCGATCCAAACGGTGAGCTTTTTTTCCTGAGAGCATTTGGAAAGAAGATCGTGTAAAGCTTTATTGTTTTCAAAAAGAGAAAGGCCGTTTGCCAAGCTAGACGCGTCATTAAAGTCAGGGTAGTGAAGCATTCGGGAAAAGCCCGTTTTGATGATGTCACTAGAAGAAAAATTTGAGTAGTTTACGATGTGTCTCAACATGGCTTCATTGTAAAAAGATAGAGCAAGTTCTTCTTCTTCATCGCTTAGAGAAGGTTTGTCTAAATTACTTATTTTAAAGTGAAAGAACTGTTCTATTCTTTTGATTTCAAAAGAGCTTAGTTTTTTTTCTGTATAAAGCGTTTCTGTTTGGATATTACCAAAATCTGTAATGAAAATACAGAGAAGGCGGTGAAAGTCAATGCTGACTATTTTAACGTCTAATATAAAATCCTGATCAAATCGTGGTAGGGAAAGGAACGAAGCTCCTTGGGATGTTTCGGAAAGGATTTCTGCGCATTTTTGCAAGTAAGAGTGTACTTCTTTAGTCTCTTGAACGAGAGATTTAGCTAGAAGTTTTTTTTCTTTTTCTTCAATAAAAAAGGGGGGGGAAAGAGTTTCTGTATAGGTTTTATAACCAAGATTTGTGGGGATTCGTCCCCCTGAGGAGTGCTGTTGTTTTAATAAACCGTGCTCTTCTAGTTTACTAAAGTAGTTGCGAAGAGTCGCTGAGCTTAGAGAGTTAAATCCGTTTTCTTGGAGCGTGTGAGACCCTACCGGCTTCCCTGTTTTTAAATAAAGCTCAACAAGACCTGTAAGGATTAATTTTTCTCGTTCGTCTTTACTTGGTTTTTTAGGTGAAAAAGATTTCAAGTTAGCGCTCAGTTGCTTGTTTTGCTAAAAGTTTTTTGTAACTATCCATCAATATAGCAGGATGGGTTAGGAAAAGCAACAAAATTAGCAGTTGGCACTTTCGATTGCTTGGAATTATTCGTAAGTGTCTTATTTCTAGGCTTTAATTGTTTTTTTGAGTCTTTGTAGCGGAAAGATGATTATTCTTCTTTCCTTTTTCCAATTAGCCAAAATAACTATATTAAAATATTTTTGCATGTCATTTGGTTGACGTTTAATTTGGATAAGAGGTTCCTTTTTTATAGCGTTAACAGTTATTTAGGAGATAATGTAATCTATTTTATTAGACTGTCAGTAGTTTCAGTGTTTTTTAGCATAGTTCATTTAAGCCCTAGCCAAACGCGTTGTTGTGAAGTTGAAAAAAAGCCTAATATTTTACTTTATAGTCGATGAATTGCGGAAGCCTGTCATTTATGAAAGCTCAGAGTTGCGTCAATGGTCTCGTGAGATCTTACATGCCTACGCTTACCGCTTACACTGAAACTTGGTGCCGCGTTTCTACTCTTTCAAGATCAGCGGCCATTTGTTCTGAGACTTCTTGACGACGAGTTTGAATGGCAAAGTACTTTTGAGCATGGGCGATTTCAGGTTTTCTTGGATCTCCGTTTTGAGCGATCAGGTAGCAAGCAAAACGTGAAAGGTGATAATCGTTAACCTCTAAGGAAGCTCCTTTCCCTCTAAGGATCATCTTGCGGGCGCCCGCAAGTCCCTTCTTGAAGTAAAGCGGGTTTTTTTACCCGCTTTTTTCTAATCAGGCAGTAATTGATTCACTAAGTCTTTAGCTGCCTTGCCATCAACTGTATTGTTGAGTTTCATGATGCTTTTCATTACCAGTCCGAAGTCTTTTTTTGTTTTGGCTCCAGAATCAGCAATAGCTTGCGCTACGAGTATTTGAGTTTCTTCTTGAGAAAGAGCAAGAGGTAGAAATTCCTGAACGATGGTAAGTTCACTTTTTAATTTTTCAGCAGTCTCCGGTCTATTAACCGCTTCTGCTTGCTCTATAGCTTCTTGAAGATTCCCAGCATAAGTTTTAAATAGTTTTAAAACATCTGTATCCGGAAGATTACATCTAGCATCAACAGCCATTATTTTTGATTTAAGCATACGCAAGGTGTCGAGTCTAAGCTGCTCTCTGTTTCTCATGGCTTCTTTGATGCCATCATTGATTTTTTCGATAAACGTCATAATGTATCCTTTTTACTTCGATTTTACAATTAACTTCTATTGTTCTATGTCCCAATCAGAATCTGCGATGAGAATGTCGCACGGCAATCTAATTAGCAATAGTTATTGCTTTTTTGCTCCTTACAAAATCTTTGAATTCTCCGTGTAATAGCAACCTGAAAAAGATCTGCGCTAAGGCAGATTGGCTAGGATCCAATAATTTCTGGGTCCTGAGAGATCAAGGGTAGAATATTAACGATGCGTGGAGACCAAGAAAGCCCTTTTTTATAAACGAGTCTTGAAGCTATGTGGCAAGCAATAATAGCTTTTTTATGAATATCTGGAATTTCTTGAAATATACGCTGTGAGTATTTTCGTTTTAATGTAGGAGGGCAGTAGTTGAGTAAGGCTCGGTTTAAAGGATCATCTTGGTTTTCAGGAAGAGAAATCCCTTGTAAATAGTCTAAAATTTCGTAAGTATATGTATTAATTCGAAAAGAGATATCATCTGAAATTTCAGTAAGGTATCGACCTGTTTCTTTATGAGTAGAAAGTAAGAGTTGTCCTTCATCGAGGGCTCTTTGTTTAATGAGTTGAAGGATTTCACCTACAAGTTGATTTTTTTCTAGGATAAACTCTTCAGGTTTTAAACAAAGGCAGCAGATTACTTCAAAAGAAGAGCAAATGACGCCCCCTTTATTAGAGGAACTGTCTTTGATAATAAGGACTCCGAGCTTTTCTAAATATCTACGTGCAAAGGGATCTAAATAGAGGTTTGCGCCTTCTATAATGACTGAAGAGGTGGGTTGACCTGTTTCATCTAAGAAATCTGTAATATTAGATTCGTTAAGCGTTCTAGGTCTTCCACCTCCAGGAATAAAAACATCTGCTTTTGTTTGAAGGACAGTGTGCCGTAGTATGTGATTCATCTCATTTCCAGATAACCATTCTTCGACAAGAGAGCCGTTTATTTTTTTCCAGCAAAGAGTTTGAAAAGCATAGGCGTTTTGTTCTCTTTTTCTCTGTAGGTCGAGAAAAAATCCACCATCAGAGAGTTTGTCCATCGGATAAAAACTAATGGGTTTTTGCTTTAGGAAAAGGGTTTTCATTTCTTGGAGATCTAAACCTTTAGGGTCAAAGATAGTTCCAGAGATGTCAATTGTTGTTAAAAGGTGAGCCGTATTAGGATAAAGATTTAATAAATTCAGCATCTGATTCCCAGCTACGTCGCCATCCGGGCCACCGGACATTTTGATAGTAAAGGAGTCTTTTTTAGGGTCTATTTTTAAATATTTAAGAGCTTCTTCCATGTAGGTATTTACGCAAAGGGATGTCACTCCAAATTCTTTATGATTGATTCCAAGGCTTAGTTTGCTGGAAATAAAGGCTATCCCAGGTTTATAGCCACATTCTTGACTGTAAGTTGCTATCCATTCTATGATTTCGTTTTGTAGATTTTCATCAGGACCTAAGTAGACGTATTCTGGTTTTCTCCAATAATCTACAACGTCTTTTGCTTTTAAAGTTCCATCGGGACGGCAGTTTAAAAGAGTTGTAAAGCTTTCTATGTAAGATCTTTGAGATTGATGTAGGTGTTCTAGTTTGTAATTAGAAACAAAGACTTCTATGCGTTTTTTTGATTCTTCTGGAGAAATATTAGCTTCTTCTAATTCCTTAGAAAGGATTTCAATTTCTTCGGAAAGTCGTTCAAAGGGCTCCAGAAAGATAACTCCTTTAGCCCCGCCTTCTGGGATGTCTTTATTTTTTTTCTGTTGAGTGTAGGCAAGTCCATAGCATTCCAAAAAGACATAATTGCGTTCTGAAATCATTTTTTCCTTTTTTTCTGGAACGACAGTTCGAAGCCCCCCTCTAGCAAGGTCTTTGAATCGAACGTGAAAGCCAAGGAAATGAAATCCGTGCATGAAATAGATAGCATAAGGAAGTTCTGGGAATTTTTCTTTTCTGTCATAGGGGAGATGATCTAGATAGCAAGGGTCAAGTCTGAAGCTTAGAGCTGTCTTGTTATTTCGATAAAAATTAGTTTTTAAAAGGAATTCGATGAAATAATAGGCTTGTTTTAATATATTTTTATTCATGGTATCGTGTAGCCCATTGCCCGTATCAAGTAGATCTACCAGCGCTAAAAATTGTTTTTTTGTCCCGTTATAAGCTTCTAAATTATGTGTTTTTGGATGAAATTTTTGTTCGAAAGCCTGAATAAGTAAACAAAAGAGTTCGGGATGTCTGCAAACGCCTTCTCCGATGTGTCTGAAGGAGTAAGCGTTTATATCATAAAGAGCAAGGTTTTGATGAATGAAATAGACCATGGATTTAATCAAATTGCCGATATTTCCTCGAACAAGGCCGGAATCTACAAAAGTAGAGTCTATATTATCGATTCCTTCAAAATATTTTAAAGTGACAAGTTCTTGTAGAAAATCAGTTATATTAGCTTCTTCCCACGCGGCATTTCCATTTATACCGTGGAGCCCTATAGACATAAGGAGAATGTTTTGGCGTTTATTGTTATAGGGGACATGCATTGCATTGACTTTTTTCATTGAAAGCTTGTGCCGATGAACAATTTTAGCTAAACGAAAAAGAAATTTATGTTTAGGTACGTTTCTCCAAGCGAACACGAGTTGCATAGAGGGGGTGTCTTTTTTTTCTTTCCAATCCTTATTATATCGTTCTTGGTATTGACAGTTGTCGCGTGATTGAGCTCGAAAAAACATGCTAAGTGCTAGGATAAGTCGTTCAGATGTTAAAGCTCTTAAAAAACGCGAGTTGAGTTGAGCTATAATGGATTGAAAGTCGGTTTCTTTTATATTTGGGTTGTGTTGATTGAGTTGCTTGAATATCTCTTGATATTGAGTCGGAGAGAAGAGTTCTTCGATATTATTTCCCTTCTCAGAAAGGGTTACAAAGGAAATCATGGCGACTCTTAATGGAGAGTCTTTATGGAAAGGAAGTGGTGCATTTGAGACAAATGTGCGATAGTTTCTAATTCCACGCTTCTGATATTTAGCTAGTATTTTTAGATCTGCATCGGGACTGTCTAGGCAAAGTGAAAAAGCCTCATCTTTAAGATGAATTTGTGCAAAATAGTCTTGGAGGGGGAGGCTTATTAAGCTACGAGCTATGAGTAGTATGTTTTTATGGTCAACTTCTTCGAAGAAACTGGGGGGCATGTGATTTTCAAGCCACTCGTAGAAAAAATTCAACTTTTCGCCATCTAATTGAATTTCTTTTTGTAGTTGGTCTTTTGAAAAGCTCATACGATATTCTCTTTAATTTACTGAATATGTCTTTACTATTACTGTTAATTGCAAATAAATCAATTATTTATTTTGTTTTCTGTGATTTTATCTTCAAGATCCTTAATAATCTTCATTTGAGCAGAAGTTGAGTAAATAGATACGAGTCTGGCTACTAAAATGGCCATGTAAAATTGTCCAATAATGCCTTCAATAATTACGGCTGTTTGAGCGGTATCCTTAACTGCGGTAATATCTCCAAATCCAATGGTTAAAAGGGTTACATAGCTGAAGTAGAACATTTCAGATATGTATTCTGCGTAAGAAGCTACTCCTATGGTCTTGTTATAGCTTATATAGAAACTTCCAGGATTTAGCCATTCGATAAGCCAAAATAGATAAGCAAATCCAGTTGCAACAAGAAAGTATGCACAAATGACGCCTCTTAATGTTTCGAAATTAACTTTTGGTTTAATTACAACATCACGAATAATAGAAATTGTGCTTAGAAAATAAAATATAATACTTAATAATGTTGTTGAAAATAAACTCCAGTTTTGAGGCCATATAAGATTCACCCAAAGAAGTAGAACGGTGGGGATAGCTACGCAAGTTTCTAGTGTTTTTATTTTAGGAGAGTGTCTGCAGTTGAAAATCACAGATAAAATGTTTGCAGTGAGAAGAAATTTCCAAATTGCTAAATAAAGAAGTCCTCGATCGTAGGGTCGGAAAATAAAAAGGAGAAGAAGGCCAATAAGTAAGACGTTATACTGACCTCTAAAAAAACCTAGACGTTTTGAAGCTAGAATAGAACTCATATATGATGTCCTTTTTCTTTACAATTGAATAAATAGTAATAATTGTCTAGAAGAGGTTAGTTAATTTTCATCAATAATGATATTTAAGGCGAGGAGTAAGGATAGAACCTCGGGATTAGAAAAGCGTGCTTTTGACAATGTGTTGGTGGCAGGATGGATGGAGTAATTAATAGCATGACAAAAGTTTGCTTTGGTGAGGTTTGTATTATGAAAGGTAGTTCCTTTAAGGTCAGATTCTTCGAAGTCAGCATTTGTTAGATTGGCATTTGTAAAAAAAGTATCTAGAATTTTACAGCCTTGGAATAAAGTGTTTTTCAGAGGTAGATCTGAAAAGTTTGCCATGCATATAACACACTTTTTAAATTGAAGGGCAAGAAAACGCTGTTCACATCTTGTAAAATCAAGACCAACAAGCTTGCAGTTTTCAAATAAGGCATCTTGAATGCGACATCCATCGAGTTTTGTAAGGCTAAGATTAGAATGAATCCATTTGCATTCTAAGAATCTCGATCCTGTAAAATCACTTTTTGTAAAGTCGCACGAATCGAATGTTACCTGGGTAAAATTCTTGTGCTTCAAGTCATATTCAATGAAGTTTTGTTTTTGAATGGTTAAGCTTTCAAACTCGCTTTTCGAAGATAAGTCCATATAAGAGTGCCTAATTATGTTATAAGATAAAATCTAGTTTTTTTTGTCCTTCAATGACAACATCTTCTAAAAACATAGAAAGAGGTCGAGCCCACACTTTAAATTCGTCATATAGAGCTTGATAGACAACAAGTTCTTCTAATATTTCACTGTGCAGAGCTATGTAGAGAATCTTATATTTAAGTCCTTTATAATGTTCATAAATACTATTGATTTTTATGGACTTTGCTTCAATAGAAATGGTTGGCAGTAATGTTTTAGGCATGTGTTTCATCTTTTTTTAAACGGTTTTATTTAAAAATTCTCCGAAATCGATAATATTTGCGAAAAACTCCTTGTCTTGCACTGATTTGCTCACTCCGTTTATATGGATTAAAATAGGCAAAACAGCAAATCCCTTAGGAGGATTCAGAGCTTTTATTTTTTGAGTCACTTCAGAAATAACGGTTTCTGAAATTGGATGATGAGAAAATTTCATTTCGCAGAGGTAAAGATTTTTAAAGCGGGTTTGAATCATATAATCAATTTGGCATCCAGCTTGTTTGCTCGTTGTAGATTGAAAGTAAGGATTTTCAAAAATGATATCTTGGGGACGAAGTCCTAAAGATTTCCAGATTTCTTTTCGATTATACAAAACAATATTTTCAAACTGTAAGCCCATAACGCCTTCCCATCCAGGCAAATCAAAGGGGGAAATGGAACTAAAAAGTCCTTTTTTAATTTTAGCCAAATGGGGGAAAATATATTTGAGGTAATATCTTAGATAATTATCTTGGATGCGATACTTACAAGTTTTACGTTCGGATCCAGAAGAAAGAGACCAGGAATGTTGCTTTGTTATAAAGCCAGAAACGATTAGATCTTCTAGATACTCACTAAGAGGCCCTCCGCTTTGATAGTTAATTTCTTGAGATATTTCATTATATTCTTTCGCTTCATTTTTTAAAGAGGTCACGATTTTTTTACAGATAGGAAGCCGCTTTCCAAAAAGATCATGAAAAACATGTTGAAATTCTTCTACAAATAAACCATCAGGTTGAAAGCATAGTTTTCGAAGGTTTTCTTGCACAGATAGTCTAGGGTTAATTTGTTCTATATACCAAGGAACTCCGCCAGTTATAGCTAAAGCTCCCAATTTTTCTTGTACGGATCCTCTAAATCCCAGTTTGGTAAGTAGAGTATTGCATTCTTGTAAGTCAAGTTCTTGAAGATGAATTTTTAGGGAAATACGCCCTACAAAACCAGTACTATTTACAATGTTTTTTTCAATCCAGAAAGATAAAGACCCGCATAAAATGAGAATTAATTGAGGGTTTTTTTGAAAATATTGGTCCCAAACAATTTTAAGTTTACTTAAGAAAGTAGAGTCTTTGGATCCCATCCATGTAATCTCATCAAATAAGATAACTATGGGCTCTTTTTGAGTGTTCTGGGCTAATATAGTGAATAGAGTTCCCCAATCTTTTACGGATTCAAGACCAGGAAGTCCTAGCTGCAAGTCAAGCTGTCTAGCGAACTCCTCTCTTTGCATTTGTGCTGTTGTACTTCGTGTTGGAGCAAGGCCTTCAAAGCGAAGAAACTGTTTTTTTTTTGAAAATTCTTCTATAAGACGGCTTTTTCCTATGCGTCGTCTTCCTTTGATTACTATGAGGGAAGCAGATTTTTTATGTAATAATTGTTTTAAATTAAAAAGCTCTACTTCTCTCCCTACAAATGGAATATCATTCATTTCTGTACCCCTTACATCTGCCGTGAAATAGTTATTTTGCTGTTTTGCGGTAGATAAGTCAAGTTGAAACATCTGCCGTGAAATAGTTATTTTGCTATTTTGCGGTAGATGTTCTCTAATCGCTTTTCTGGCAAGATAAGACTTTACTTTACTGATTAGCTATACAAAATCTTCATAACTAGCTATCAAGTAATTACTTAATGTTTAGATTTTTGCGATCTTATAAGGACAGCACAATCCTCCCCAAAATATTGGATTTTTTTAAAACAGATATCTTTTCGAAGAGTAGTTAGCCTTGAAAATTTTATACTGTATTGAGCCACTTGCCTAATTTGAACCGATGTTCTCTTCGGGGAATAATTGAAGTTCGTAATGGGTTACGATTACTTTCTTATGAAAGCTTATAGGCTACAGGGTTCTTTACGGAGAGTTTTGCTAATCTTTGTGCGCAATTTATATTGCGTCTTTTTTAGACTCTCCAACTTTTTACGTATACTGCCTATATGGTAACGGTTTCATTATGCAAGATCTGCTTCACCACATTATATTAATTTTCTTAGCAAACTATTATTTTAATTTCAATTCATTCGTCTTCAAGCTGTGGCTTTTGCATAAGTCTTTCCGGGATGTTTGGAGCTTGAAGAAGCACTTTTTCCTAGCAGATCCTTGATCTGCTTTATTCCGGTCACCTCGATGAATCCATTTTTTTGGGATTGCTTAAGCAGTCGCTCGAGTTGTTCTTTCGTTAGTGTATGTTCTGGTTTAGGTTTTGGCTTAGGTTTAAGTTCTATATAAGGCTGTTTTTTAAGGAATACATGATGCATTCGAATGACTAATTTACGAGCTACAGCTAGTATAGCTTTTCTAGATCCTATGGTTTTAGCTTTCTTTAATCCCCAGGTTTTGAGCGCGCTCTTTTTTTTAGATCGAAATAGCAATACTAGAGCGCACTCAAAAAGAAGAGTTCTAAGAGTTTTATCTCCTTTCTTTGATATAGAGCCTTGTCTTTCTGATTGACCAGATGAATATTGTGTTGCAGTAAGTTCTAAATAGGAACCTACAGCTTTTGAATTTTTAAACCGTTTTGGGTCATCAATTACTGCTAAAAAACATAGAGCTGTTATAGCTCCTACGCCTGGCATTTCCATAAGCATTTTTGCGTCTTCATTTTTCACGGCAATAGTTTCTAACCTTAGAGTCATCTGATCAAGTTCTTTTGAAACTGTTGAGTAGGTTTCGCCTCATAATACTGTTCGAAAAAAGGGAAGCAGTCAGGCAATGTTTCTACGATTTATAAAAGAATACTTTCTTAAACAACGGCACTTCGGCTTGACTGCTTCCAAAAACTTTTACACTAAATCTAATCCTAAATTGATGTGCTGGGATTTTTTTCTTCTATAGCACTAGGATCAAATGTCAAATTTTTACACCATAGTTGATGCATAATGACGCTCATTTTTCTTCTTACTGCTGTGGCTGCTTTTTTTGTTCCGTGTTTATCTTGAATTTTTGCTCCCCATGTTTTTAGTGAGCTTGGTTTCTTACAGTGAACAAGCAGCCATAAGCCTGCTCCAGTAAGCAAGGTCCGTAGTTCTTGAGAACCTCGTTTAGAGATGCGCCCTTGTCGTTTTGTTTGTCCTGAAGCATACATGCTAGGACAGATTCCAAGATAAGCTCCTACAGCTCGAGCATTTTTAAATCGCGTGGGTTCATCGACAACAACTTTATATGTAAGAGCTGTTAAATAACCGACTCCAGGAACTGTCATCAATCGTTTGATTACAGCGTCTTTTTTGGCAGTGCTTTCTAAGGCACAGTCTATTTTCTTGATCTCTGGTGTCAATGCTATAAAAGGAAGCAACAAAGCTTCTAAGGCTAAGACAGGGTATGCTTTGAGGCCATTGCTCTGTAATTTTCTTATGAATTAAAGAAGGAATTTTATCAACTCAGGAGCCTCCTAAGCATAGGCCGAAATTTTTTAATAGACCTCTTATTCTGTTGCTAAGAACTGTTCTCTGTCTTACAAGAGATCTTCTAGCGCTGAGTAACATTCCAAGATCTATAGATTCTTGAGATTTGTGATAGACTTCTTTGATATAAGAAGAATAGGAACGAACTGCTTCTGCAATTCCCCTAGCATCGTTGCGGTCGGTCTTATTTTGCTTAAGGGCTAGAACCGTCGCAATGCTCCGAGCATCCATACAGGAAATCTTCCATCCTAAGGCTAGAAGTTCTTTCATGAGCCAATGACTCATAGAGCCACTTTCTAAAGACATCTTTTCAATAGGAAATCCTGCTGTTTCAGTCATTGAAACATCAAGCCCTGTGTAATACTGAGGCATCGCTCTTTCTCCTTGTCTAAAAGATAAGTTTCAAGAGGAAGGCTTTCGACGATGAGAGCTATCCTTTATGAAACGCGATTACAGTATGTTTCTAGGTTTATATGACCTTAAAGAAAGTTTCACAAATACTCACCAAAATACAGAACTAAAGCAAATCGATGGAGTGGCTCATGCAAAAGGAAAAACTTATTCTAGAAAAGCGTGGAAAAACATTAGAATAGATACTGTTCTTCCGAATAAAGAAGTAGGGTCGGATCATGTTCCTTTGATCAGCCGTCTTGGATGGAGTTCTATGGCTCAAATAAAGGCGCAAAGTTATCGTAATGCAGCTCTTTTTTTTAATTACTACTGGAATTGGAATCGGGTAAAATCTGGGGAGGAATCGCTTCTATGATGAAGTGCCGAAAATAGATGGCCCTCGGACCATTTTCCTATTGTAATAGATTTTTTTATCAAATAAGTTTTGGGTTGGTTTAGTCTCTTGGAATGCCGCTTTAATGGGAAATAAGCAATGTTGAATGATTTTGAGATTTACCAACTCCAGGGTTAATGTTGAGTTGCTTCCCAGCAAGTTCTCCAAGGAGGGCAGATTCTCGGCAGTGGCCAGCTTGACTTTTACTAAAAATCAACCGCTTATAGGCCATTTCTTTTGCTGTTTGAAGTTGTCCTTCTATTACAATTAAAGCTTTGCTTTCATCTGTAGAGTAGGATTTTTTTAAAGATTGAATTTTATTGCTATATCCTTTGGCAATGCCTAAGAAAAAAGAGTTTTTTGCAAGAGCTCCCTTGAGGTCATGCTCTTGTTTTGTTTGGGTCCATAGGATGTCTAGTTTGTCTTGGAGGCTGAGGGCAACATACTCGGCAATCTGCACGTTCATTTCACTGCCTAAAATTTCAAGATAAGTAGCATCTCGTGCTCTATTAAAAACAACACTTACAAAAAAAGATCCAAGGATTATGCCGATTGCTTGCATCTTTGCATTTTTTTGAGGTTGTTTCATAATTCGTTTTAACACAATTTTTTCTTCTTCTCGTCCTACATATTTAGAGTCGAGATTATGTTTTAAAAGAAGTTGCTGAGATTTAATCATGGCAAGTTCGGCTTCATGTTTATTGCTGCTAGTTGAAAGAGCCATTAGTTTCTGAATTTTTCTAAAAATATCAGACTCTTCTATCTCTGAAACTTTCTGATCTTCGTTTAAATCTAAACTAGCACTATAAACATCTTCTCCCCAGCCATTTTGTTTGCAAAAAGACCTGAATTCAGTGCCATGAGGAGTCGTGGGATATCCATGGGTAATAAAAATAATATAATGAGCGATTTCGTGTCTGATTACATTAATTAGCTGCTTTTTATTCGCATGCATAAGTTTTTCATGAAAACCTAGTTCATAGAAATTGGGATCAAAATACCCAAGCATACTTCTGTCGTTATAAATTACTACCCTGATCGGATAGGAACAATTTTGTTTCACATTTAAAAACCTGTCGGCTGTTACTTTTAATTTTAATTCTTTGGATAAGATTTCTTTAGTAAGTTGTTTTACTTCAAAGATGAAATGTATGATTTTTTCGGAATAGAGAAGCATTAAGATGTCCTTTCAGATGTTAAGAAGTTATCTTATCTGATTAGCTTATTAAAAAAAAAAGGATAAGTTTGGGTTTGAAAACTCCTCTTGCGAAAGTATGAATTTGCATTTTCGCAAGAGGAGTTTTTATTAGATATAGCTGTTGATCCCGAGCATTAGGGATAAACTCATAATTACAACGAGTGAAAAACGAAACATGGTGCGAGCCCAACGCGCGTCATTATCAGTCTTAAATCCTTTTATACAAAGATAAAGCCAAGCAAGTCCCACTATAGATGTGACAGCTAGATAAGTATAACCTGTGTAGCCGAATACAATAAGTAAAAGAGATGTTGGGATAAAAGCAATTGTATAAAGCAGCATATGAATTTTTGTTACATGCATGCCTTTTTTTACAGGTAGAACAGGTATTGAGGCGGCGGCATAATCTTTTAGTCTGAACATGGCAATGGCATAGAAATGCGGCATTTGCCAAAGAATCAAGATTGCAAATAATAAAAAAGCTCCCATATCAAACTGATTGCTTACGGCACAATAGCCAATAACAGGTGGAAGGGCGCCGGCAACGCTTCCAACTAAAGTTCCATAAGTAGATCTGTATTTCCAGAAGCTATACATGACTACGTAAAAAAAGAATCCAGTTAGTGCAATGGCTGTGGTTAGAAGGTTTGTATATACAAAGAGAGTGGTAACTCCAAGTATGGCAAGTAAGAGGCCAAAGGCAAGGGCGCTTTTTAAGGAAATGATTCCTTTTACAAGAGCTCTGTTTTTAGTTCGTTCCATTTTCTCGTCATAATGACGATCTGTGTAATTATTGAATACACAAGCAGCGCCGATAATGCAGCAAAGGCCGATTAATGTGGCTAAAAAGAGCCATGGATCCATATGACCTTTTGATGCAAGCGCAAATCCACCTGCGGTTGTGATGATATTTCCAAATAAAATGCCTGGTTTAGTGAGCATGTAATAGGCTTTGATCATGAAAATTCCTTAGTTAAGGTGAAGGTGGCATTTTTGGCATTATATTGTAATTTAGATATGACATAATCCATATAGATCCCCAAACGAAAATAATAAGAACCGATAGCATAAAAAGGAATGTCGCTAGATCCCAGTAAGGTTTTTTTTCCTGCCCTAGGTGAAGGAAGAGAACTAATTGAACAACTGTTTGAATAAAGCCAAACAAGAGGATGGAATAGAGCAAAATACACGGAGATACTAAGTGATAGGTAACAAAAAAATAGGCGGATAAAGTGAGTAGAATAGAGAGTGTGAATCCCCATACACAAGACTTAAGGCCGCTAGTTGGATTTTGTTCTTCAGAGTGAGTCATATTACATAGCCCCCATTAGATACACGATTGTAAAAATAAAAATCCAGACGACATCTAGAAAGTGCCAAAAAAGACGTAAACAATAAAGTCTTTTAAGGGAGACTGGAGTGAGCCCATGACGGATAACTGGAATGAGTAAAACAATCATCCAGATAAGTCCCATAGTGATATGTAGGCCGTGTGTTCCGACTAATGTAAAGAACGCTGATAAGAACGCGCTAGCTTCCCAGCTGTGACCTTCTCGGATGAAATGAGAAAATTCAGATAATTCCATCGTTAAAAAAATAACGCCTAACAGAAACGTAATAGCAAACCATCCTATCACCTTTCTTTTGTCTTTTATTTGAGAAGGGAGCATGGCAAGACCAGAGGTAAAGCTGCTCGTAAGTAATATTAAGGTTTCAGTAAGTGCAAAAGGAAGGTTAAACAAATCGCGGGAAGTAGCTCCTCCATATGTGCCATCATGAAGGACTAGATATGTTGCAAAAAGAGTTGCAAACAAAATACAGTCGGTCATGAGATATGTCCAAAATCCAAAGAACGTATTGGCGGTTGTATCGTGACTCATGCTTGTTATGTCCTATTTGAAAGTTCAATTTCTATTTGTTCTACTTCTTTTGCTGTAATACACATATCTGTGTTTTCTTCTGCTAAACGAATAATTACTAAAGAAATAATACTGAAAAGCCCTATGATACCAAGCCATAAAATTTGCCAAATTAAAGCAAATCCTAGAAGGAAAGCAAAAGCTCCGATCAGAGGGGCGATAGCTGTATTCTTAGGCATTAGAATGTCTTCATATTTTTTTGATCTTGATTCGCCCCTTTGTTTCATGCTCCAGAAAGGATCAAGGTCGGTAATTTCGGGGATTACTGCAAAGTTATAAACGGGAGGTGGTGATGGAATAGACCATTCTAATGTTCTTCCATTCCAAGGGTCCCCTGTAAGGTCTCTGTTTTCTTTGTGTTTTAAAATGCTTACTAAAAGTTGCAAAACTTGAAATCCGATACCACAAAGAATCAAGAAAGCTCCAAAAGCAGCAACATAGAATAGAGGCTGCCAGCCTGTTTCTGAATCATAGTGATTTAAACGTCTTGTTGCGCCCATTAACCCAAGGGCATATAGAGGCATAAAAGCGAATAAAAATCCAGTGATCCAGAAGTAAAAGCTATATTTGCCCCATTTTTCATCTAGTGTAAATCCTATAATTTTGGGGAACCAGTAGGTAATGGCGGCAAAAAAAGCAAAGAGAACTCCTCCGATTACCATTGAATGGAAGTGAGCTATTAGAAATAAACTGTTATGAACTTGGAAATCGATAGGTGCAATTGATAACAACATGCCCGTCATTCCTCCTGTCACAAAAACAAGCACAAAGCCTAGAAACCAAAGCATGGGAGTTGTGAAATGAATTTTTCCTCTATACATGGTAAATATCCAATTAAAAACCTTAACTCCGGTTGGGATAGCAATTAACATTGTCATAATTCCAAAGAATGCATTTACGTTTCCTCCGGCACCCATTGTAAAAAAGTGATGTAACCAAACAATGAAAGAAAGGATGGTAATAGACCCAAGAGCCCAAACCATGGAAACATAACCAAAGAGTTTCTTTGAAGAAAATGTTGCAACGACTTCAGAGTAAACTCCAAAGGCGGGTAAAATTAAAATATATACTTCGGGATGGCCCCAAGCCCAGATGAGATTAATGTACATCATGGGATTACCTCCAAAATCTGGGGTAAAAAAGTGCATTCCAAGCATTCGATCTAGAGTAAGCATTCCAACAGTTGCTGTCAGAATGGGAAAAGCGAAGATAACAAGAGAAACGCTTGTTAAACAGCTCCAGACAAATAAAGGCATTTTCATAAGAGTCATTCCAATGCAACGCATTTTAATGATTGTAACAAAGAAGTTAATGCCAGCTAGCAAACTGCCGACTCCCGCAATTTGAACGCTCCATATCCAGTAATCAACACCGGAATTTGGACTATATTTTATTCCTGAAAGCGGTGGGTAGGCGACCCAGCCAGTTGCTGCAAAATCTCCAATAATCATAGATAGGATTAAAAGGGATCCCCCTACGGCAAATAGATAAAAGCTAACGGCATTTAAAAAAGGAAAAGCGACATCTCTAGCTCCAATTTGAAGCGGAACAACTAAATTCATAATGCCAAAGATAAAACCCATTCCGACAAAGAAAATCATAGTTGCGCCATGTGCCGTAAATACCTGCTGAAAGTGGTCAGCAGTTAAAAACCCTTGAGAGGCGTCAACAGATAGTATTTGTTGTAGACGCAGCATAACAGCATCAGAAACCCCTTTAAAAAGCATTATTATGCTAAATGTAAGATACATTACCCCGATTCTTTTAGGGTCAAGAGAGGAGAGGTAGGTTGTCCAAAGCCATTTCCAGCGGCCGAGATAGAATAAAAGACCAGCGACTCCTAAAAGAGATCCAATGATCATGAATACTCCGCTCATTTGAACAAAGTCGTGTTTGAAGGCTGATAGAGTTAGGTTCCCAAACATTTAATTTCCTTTGCTAGGCATCATATAGCTCATTATAATTTTGTTGTATAGGTCATCATCTTCTAGTGAATAGATAGAAATAGAGTCATTTTCAGAAGGAGCCGCTAGATCGTTATAAGTATCTAAATTCAAAAGATGAGGAGATTGCTTTGCGGCTACAACCCAGGCTTCAAAATCACTTTGAGAGGTAGCTTTAGCTGTAAATTTCATTCCTGCAAATCCGAGTCCGCTTAAATTTGAAGAAGAACCTTTAAAACTGCCTGGTTCATCGGCAATTAAGTGTAATTGAGTGTTCATTCCAGGCATTGCATAAATTTGGCCTCCCAGTTGAGGAATCCAAAAAGAATTCATGGGGGCATCTGCAGTAATATTAAAATCAAGTGGAGTTTGCTGAGGGAATTGAACAAAATTTACGCATGCAATCTTTTCATCGGGATAGATGAAAAGCCATTTCCATTGTAAAGCAACAACTTGTATTTTTATGGGTTTTACATTAGAAACTAAAGGTTTGAAGGGGTCTAAATCGAGGCAGCTTTTCCAGGTTAAAATGCTGAGAAAGAATACTATTATGCACGGCAATCCCCACCAGACAACCTCAAGAATCCAACTATTATGCCAATCAGGTTTATAATTAGCTTTTTTGTTGCCCGCTCTATATTTCCAACAGACGAACACGGTTAAGGCTAAAGCGGGGACTACTACGATAAGCATTAATAGTGTTGTGATAATTAGAAGCTCTTTTTCTTTAAGAGCGATTAATCCTTTAGGATTCAGTACTGCCATATTTTGGCTATATAAAAACAAGACCATCTGTATGAGAATTATAACAGAAGCCAAGATCAAAAATGCAAATTTAAGTTTTTTTTTCAAATTTCTACCCATTTCAGACAGTTTTCCTAAACCTTTCTTTTTATAGTAATTGAATTCTCTTGTCCATAAAAAATAAAAAAAATTCTTGAGTTTTCAGTCGTTATGGGTCTGAAATTTTAATAGGGAGAATCTAAGGCTTATATACACGCGTCCGTTCATTGCGTTTCTCATTCTAATTGTTTATTGTTGAACATGAACAACTTGTAATTTATATAAATTTAAAATTTTAACTAATTTATAATATTTGTTAGTTAAGTTTTGATTTTAATTAACTTTGTTTGTTATAATATTTTTATGCTTAATTTAAAATTGAGGGAATAATGAGTATACCTTTGGGAGGGTGGAGTGAATTAATGCCGGAATTCGTTGAGCTAGAAATAGCTCCTCCGAAAGTCAGAGAGGTCAAAATTCAACTAATAGCCGTAAATTCTTTCTGTTCCATGAAGGATCCAGATCCTGTAAATTTGGGTGGGATGAGAAGGGTTCCTAGAAGTAATAACCTATCGGGTCTCGATCGGATGGCACCTCCTCCATCTAATAAGTTCAACATTGGGCCAGGGACTGCTTTTTTTTGTCCTAAGACACGGGTGCTTGATGCTGCAGAAAGCTCTACGCTTCCTTTTTTAGAAAAATCTTCGATATCAACTAATTTTTCTAGAAAAGAAGCTGGTAGGTCTAGTTTTCCTGGAGAAGAATCGGGTTCTTCTTTTAAGCCTATAAGACCTAATAGCAGCGAATTTTTAGGGATATTAAGAGACTCAAATCTTAAAAACATAGATTCTTCTAGTACGCTTTATCTTTCAGAATCAAAGACATATTGTGAGAGGGATTTTGTTAAGAGTCCTCTTTTTAAAAGCTCGATAGAAAAGCATGATGTATTTCGCGAATTATGCAATCTCTCACGGGAAGATGCTTCTTTTACAGCTGAATATGAATATTTTTTAACTAAAATTAAATCTGAATCTGCTCAATGGGCGGAAAAATATCAACTCATCCCAGAATATTTAGCCTATTTGGCTCTTTATGCGTACCTTGATGGGAAAATAAATGAAGATGAATTAGTTGTTGTTCACTCACTAGCTTCTGCTTTTTTAGAATCTGCTGATAACTCTGATTATGTTGTTTTAAACCAAGAAAACATAGGACCTTTATTAGCTAAATATAATTACTTGCAAAATGGCTATTCTTTTCCTGATTTTAGCTTTTCTGATTGTTTCAACCAGAAATCTGTCTTAGAGAGGACTGCTATTTTATATAGAACAACAAAAGGAATAGATCTAAATATTTATAAGTTAGGGGAACAGACTAAAAATGTAACTTTGGGTTTTAAGCCGGTTGAAGGTCTAAAGTCAGGATGTGATGTAGCAGTGCTTCCTCGTTGGCTTACAGAGAGTATTTATAATGAACTTTTTTCATCAATATTTTCTGCTCATCAAACTACCCCACCTCCAACAGATCATTCTGGAATATTTGGATACAGACGGAAGATACTGGATTTAGTAGGAGGACGTCCTGTGACATATCCGTCTCCATTGTTTTTTGGTCCTACAGAAGTTCATGATGTGGAAAGTAAGCAGTTAGCGATTTATGTTCATGATTTACTCGGACATTGTCGAGCAGATTGGATGCATCCATACACGAATGAAGTCATTGCATTAGGACTTGCTATTAGAGAGGAGTTAGGTGAGAAGTTTGCTCAATTAAGTATCGATTTATTAGATCGAGCTATAGAGCCGCATAAGGAAAACCCAGCTGAAAATGTTGCTAATTTTATAAAAATATTAATGAAAAAGAAGACAGCAGCCGAATACAGAAAGGTTTATACTGTTTGTGAAAAAAAGCTTCCTAAAGAAGTGTCGGATTTAGTTCTTGATGCTTGTAAAAAACGCCATGAGAAAGAGGATGTGATTTTTCTTTTGAGGAGTAAGTAAGCTAATTAAATTTTAATTTTTTTTGTAGCAACCTAAGAGAATTAAGCCCTACTAAAACAGTGCCTCCTTCATGGAGAACCACAGCCACCCAAAGAGGAACCCATCCTAAAAGAGCTGGGGTTGTAGCAAGAAGAATAACACTAAGAGCTAAAGAAAGGTTTTGTTTAACAATTTTTATCGTTTGGTGAGATTTTTGAATAAGCCAATCTAAAGAATCAATGTCGTCTTGTAAGAAAACTACGTCAGAAGCATCGATTGCGGAAGAGCTTCCTATTTTACCCATAGATATTCCAACAGTGGCTCTAGCAAGAGCTGGAGCATCGTTAACCCCATCTCCTACCATGATAAGACCATAGTCTTTAGAAAGAAGAGATACTTGATCAAGCTTGTCTTGGGGTTTTAAGTCTGCAAAGACATTCGAAATCCCGATTTCTAGGGCAATAGGGAGAGCATTTTTCTTCTGATCGCCTGTTAACATGGCAGTCTTCATTCCAAGCTTGTTTTGAAGATTATAGATCAATGCTTTTACGTTAGGTCGTAATTCATCTTGGAAGTGAAAGGCAAAAAGAGAGTTTCCTAACAGGAAATAAGTTTGAGTGGAACTGGAAAAAGAATGTTGATCAAGGGAAGAATCTGTTTTTGAAGAAATAAAATTTTTATTTCCAATAAAACAGGATGTAGATTGGAAAGAGGCTTGAATTCCAGATCCAGGAATAGATTCGAATGAGTCAAGATCAATTAAAGAGATTTTTTTTTCTTTCGCAAATGAGACAATAGCATCTGCCATAGGATGTTTAACAAGTCTTTCCATAGAGCCTGCAATAGAAACTACTAAGTTAAGATCAAGTTGCTCGGCTTCTTTATTAAGAGGTATAAGTTGCGTGCAGTAAAGTTTTCCTGTTGTTAAAGTACCTGTTTTGTCAAAAGCGATATAGTGACATTTAGAAAGAGCATCTAAAATAATGCCCCCTTTTAGCAAAATACCTTTCCGTGCGCAGCAGCTAATGGCTGAAAGATAAGCAGTAGGTGTTGCAATTACAAGGGCGCAAGGAGATGCAGCGATTAAAAAAGAGAGTGCTCGATAGATAGAACCTTCCAAACCTAAATAGGGGATGTTAAGAAACAAAGGGAGTGAAAGAGAAAAGAAGGCTGTGAGAAAAATAATAGATGTAGCATATCTTTTTCCAAAACTATCAATCCATTGTTGTAGAACGGGCTTAGACTCTGTTGCATCGGAGACCATTTGAATGATTTTACTTAAGGTAGAATCTTGAGCTGTAGTTACTGTTTTTATAGTAAGAGAACCATCTAAGTTACGAGCTCCTGCGGGGATTTCATCTCCAATTGTTTTAGATAAAGGAGTGCTTTCACCTGTTAAATGACTTAAGTTAACAAAGGAACTTCCGTGTAAAACAATGCCATCTAAAGGAATCACTTCTCCAGCTTTAATTAAAATAGAAGAGCCTATGGGGATTTCTTTAACTGATTTTTCTACAAGATGTCCATCTTTTTCAATAATGCAAGCCTTAGAAGGGGAAAGATTGTGCAAGGAAATGAGGGCGCTTTTTGTTTTAAGAGTGACTAGAGTTTCCATAGAGCCGGAGAGTTCAAATAAGACAAGAAGCAAAGCCCCTTCTAACCCACTTCCTATTAATACAGAAAGAAGAGCCGCTAATGTCATAAGGATGTCAATGTTGATATTTAAACCTTTGATGTCTTCGATAGCGCCGATCAAAGCAGGGGTTCCGGAAATTACATAGACAATAAGAAGGAAAACATGAGAAATATCTAAGGAAATAAAATGGAAAGCAAAAGAAAGAAGAAGGCAAAGCGCAGAAAGTATAGAAGACTTTAAAGGAAGGTTTTTCCCCCATTGTTTAGAGTCAGCTGTTAGAAAAGGGCTGATGGATTCTTCTTTGCCGGAGGCAAAGAATTCATCAAAAGCATAAGGCGTTGTTTTATTTTCTATGCCCATTTTTCTATTAACTCTTGTATAAAGTGAATGGAGCCTAAGCTTAAGACGAAAATGGCAAGGTTCCAAACAAAAGAGGGAAGTATTTTGATGTTTTCTATTTTTGCAGTCCAAATTCCAGCGCCGAGAAAAAGAGGTAAAGAGGAGAGAAGAAACCCGTAAGAAGAAACTAGGTAATAAGATAGAGCTCCAATTACTAGAGCTGTAGAAACTCCTAAGAAGGCCCCAGATGCTTGTTTAAGAGGGTGTTCGTAGGATTCTAAAGAAAGGCCTAATTCTTCTGTAAGCATTACTTGAAGAAGCCTGTTATCATCAGCCATTAGAACATCGAGCACTTCAGTAAGAAGTTCTCCTTCAAATCCTTTGGCTTGATATAATTCCATGAGCTCTTCTCTTTCTTGAGGCCTGTGATGTTCTATTTCCCATCGTTCTTCTTCAATCAATATATGAAGCCGTTCAAGTCTAGCCCAGCCTAACAAGGCGCTCCGAGATGTTTTCCAAATCAGCCAACCCCCTAAGAAAAGAAGAGTTAATAGTGCTGCTTTAGTTTGTGGTAATAGTTCAAAAGAAATGCTTGCTATAAGAGCCATAGCAAGAGCTGAATCTCTTAGAGAATCTGCAAAAGCAGCTTGATATCCGGAGATCTCTGTGCCGTGGATTTCAGCAGAAGCTTGAGATCCTTTTAATCTAGCTTCTCTTATATGATCAGGAATGCTTTTTCCATGAAAATGTTCTGATGTTCTATGTGGCATAAGAAATTTCCTTTAGGGTTTCAAAGCTTGAGTTAAAAAAGTTACTAAATCTAGATAATCATTTATTGCTAAAACCTCTCGAGAAGAGTGCATAGAGAGTTGAGGGCATCCGAGGTCTAGTGTGGGGATTCCTGTAGAGGCGGTTAGAAACGGTCCTACAGTGCTTCCAGAAGGCATGTCGGAGCGGGGAGCAAACTTTTGAATGGAAAGGTTTGCTTTTTGAGCGATTTGCATTCCATGGGATAGTGTTTGAGCTGAAGATGCATACTTTAAACCTGCATGAGATTTGAAAGCAATTCCTTTGCCCAGAAGTATTTGATGATTAGGATCATGTTTTTCTGTATGCATAGGATTTAAAGCATGAGCCATGTCTAAGGAAAGGCAAAGAGAGTTTCTTTTTAAAATAAGAAACTCTTCTTCGCTTAAGTTATAAAAAGTTTTAATGCGAGTTAGGATGTCTGCTAAAAAAGAAGAAGAAGCGCCTTCCCAAGAAAGAGATCCAATTTCTTCGTGGTCAAAAAAGATGGCTAAAGGGAGGACTGAAGATTCTTCATAGGTGGCTATGGCGCAGGCTGCTGCATGGACACTGGTTAAATTATCAATTCGATAAGATGAGATCATTTCACTATGAAGCCCTATGAATCTAGAGGAGTCTAAAGGAACTAAAAAAAGATCAAAAGATAGAAGGGCGTCAAAAGAAAAGAAACGACGGAGTAAAGATTCTAAAGATAGAGGATTTGGGCTGTTTAAGCAAAAAAGAGGCATTAGATGCTTTTGTTGATTGACTAGAGGTCCTTTTTCATTGACGTCTCTTTGCAGGTGGATGGCAAGTTCTGGAATAATCATCGGAATGTCATCTAAAAAGATAATTTGCTCTTTAATTTCATTTTTTTTATTTGTAAAAAAAATGCGACCCGCTAAGGCAAGGTCTCGGTTGAGCCAAGAATGAAGGATAGGACCCCCATAGACCTCAACTTCTAAAAGGTTCATCTGATTTTGATGAACATCGGGACATGGTTTAACTTTAAGTCCAGGGCTGTCTGTATGAGCGGCCATAAGCACTAGTTTAGAGGGGGCTGTTTTAGGAAGGCAAAAAGCCCCTAGAGATCCGCCTCTTGTGACGAAGTAGTTTTTTTCTTTTTGTAAATCCCAAGCTAGATTTTCTTCCAAGGGAAGGAAATCTTTTAGGGAAAGTCTGTTTCCTAGTTGCCTTACGCAGTGCCAAGGGGTAGGGGAGGAGTCTAAAAAAGATCTGAAATCTTCGATCAAAGAGGACATGCTAGCCTTTTTAAATAGTGTTTTGGGGTTTAATCTCTTTTAGTCCATTTAAGTATTTTTGTAAAACAGTAGGAATTAAAACACTTCCATCTTCTTGTTGATTATTTTCTAATAAGGACACCATAAGTCGAGATGTGGCAAGACCGGACCCGTTTAATGTGTGTAGAAGTTCTGGTTTTTCCTCTTTTCTTTTAAATCGAATTTGAGAGCGTCTTGATTGATAGTCTGTGCAATTAGAAATAGAAGAGACTTCATAGTAGCGGTTTTGTCCGGGAAGCCAAACTTCTAGATCAACTGTTTTTGCTGCAGCAAAAGACATGTCGCCGGTAACGAGGAGCATGTTTCTATAGTGGATGTTAAGTCCTTGAAGAATTTGCTCTGCAGAAGCTAGCATTTCTTCAAAAATATGGGGACTTTCTTCGGGAAGTGCAAAGCAAAACATTTCAACTTTATTAAATTGGTGAACGCGGATGAGTCCTCTTTCTTGAGAACCGGCAGCTCCAGCCTCTCTTCGAAAGCAAGGGGAATAGCTCATGTATTTTTTAGGGAGCTCTTTTGCATCAAAAATTTCATCATAATGAAGTCCATTTAAAGCAATTTCAGAAGTGGGGATTAGGTAAAGGTGATAGTCATCATCATGGATTTTAAAAAGCTGTTTTTCAAATTTAGGAAGTTGCCCTGAACCAAACATCATGTCGGGCTTTACTAAGTGCGGAACCATCCACATTTCAAAACCATTAGCAATATGACTATCGATCATATAATTAATAAGGGCCCATTCAAGACGAGCTCCTAGGTTTTTATAGACAGGCCATCCGCTTCCAGATAGCTTGGCCCCTCTTTGAAAATCGAAGAGATGAAGAGATTCATTGAGTTCTACGTGGTTTTTAGGAGAGAAAGAAAATTCTCTTTTTTCTCCATAGGTTTTAATACAGACGTTATCTTTA
Source organism: Chlamydia trachomatis (assembly GCA_945898205.1). Classification (GTDB taxonomy): domain Bacteria; phylum Chlamydiota; class Chlamydiia; order Chlamydiales; family Rhabdochlamydiaceae; genus CAIJXB01. Next base: position 30,328 of record CAMDHO010000011.1, read on the forward strand.
GGGTCTAAAGAAGACTTAATTCCTTCCATGGGGGGGTTAGGAATTGCAGAAAGTTTTTGAATTAGTAACGCATCAACTTCTTCAAGTTCTTTATCCAAAGAAGAGATTTGATCCCCAAGGCCAGAAACTTTTTCCATAAGATCGGATGCGTCTTGTTTGCTTCTTTTTCTATCTCCAATTTCTTTAGAAAGGGTGTTTCTAGTAGCTTTAAGTTCTTCAACTATGAGTTTGATTTCTCGAGATTTTTCATCGAGTGCAATGATCGGAGCTAAAGAGATTTCGGGGTCTTTTGTTTTTAAAAGAGATTCTAAATGAGCAGGGTTTTTACGGACTAATTTAATGTCTAGCATAGGAAAGTTCCTTATAATCGTGCAGAAATGTTCTTAATCAAATAGTAAATCTCTAATCTCTAAAAGTCAATTTCTTCCTTGAAGCTAGTAAAAATCAAAGGATGAGTAAACTGGTTGGCTTAGGAAATGGTATTAAGCTGTATAGGGCCTTGTTATGGAAAGAAAGGTTAAAGCTGCACCGGAATGCATGACCCATTTAGAGAGTGATTTTCGATAGAGAGGCAAGTGATCCTCAAACTTTTTTACTAAAATATTAGCCAAAACACTGTCATCAGCTCGGCGCTTCGGGAAAATGGTGCTTGGCAAGTCAGCGAATAAATTCCTTTATAAAATAACTCCCGAGAGTATGAGCCAGTTTGTGAGTTACTTCTTTTCCTGTTTTTATAAGAGATGTCCCTGTCTCTTTGCAAATATTCTCTTCTTCAGGAATGTCAATGAGAGTTGTTTTTAACAGGTAAATCTGCAGGAAACCTAATTGCATCTTGTCCGTAATCGGTTTTCGAGGAGATTTGGGTTCTGGATCGTTTTGACAGCACCTTTTTTTAGAAAAAATGTAGTATTTTTAATTTTAAATATCTAGTGTGTTTTTATATGGATAAATCATTTTTTTAAGGAGCGGTATGTATCTTATAAGCAGTATAATGACCTCTTTGACTTGTTTTACTTTAGTAAATCAAGCACTTTCGGCACAGACGGCCTTTCTGGGTGCGGGGCCTCCTGCGGCTCCTGAGTGTAATGTAGAGGATGGCGGAGTTGGGTTTAAGGAGGCTATCGAAAATGTAAATGCAGGAACCTGTACGAGTGTTAAATTTAAGGGCTCAAAAGCGTGGGCAGGCACTAGTACCCCCATAACTGCGCTAGGGATCACAGAGTTTAGCTCTAGTCGAGCGGGATATGCGACTGTTTTTAAATCATGCAACTGCGACACAGCGCTGATTTCCACGGCAACCTGGGGCACAACGCTTTCTTTGGGACAGCAGAGCTCTAGTACAGTGGATTTTCTATTAGAAGATCAGTTAGTTGATGTGGAAAGTGGACTTTTGCGGGTGCCTTTGTCGAGCTTCCCAACGATTAACCTTGGTAATTATTCAGCATTGGGAAAGGGGGTTACTGTTAAGCTGAAAAACGCTAAAGTAGAAGTTGTTAAGTCGGATGGAACCGTTTATGCAAGCGCAGAGACACCAGCTAGAATCGCCTGCAATGGAACGAATGAAGTCCATACGGAACAGGGTGTTAAATACGACTTCACAGGTGATGTTAGTAGCTCACTAGGAGGAGTGTTTATAAAAACAGGGCTAGGAACGCTTCGTTTCGGCGGAATGAACAATACGTATCCTGAAACGGTTATTCTAACAGAGGGGACTTTAGAGGTGGCTGGTGCTTTACTGGCAGAGGTTCCTTCCTCTCCTCCTGTTTACAGATTCGCGACTCTAGAGATTGGTGCAGCGAAATTGAGTTTTGCTGGTTGGGGTTCCTCCGATGCTGCTAAGAAGGCAGTTTATATGCCATCAGATGTGAATGTTACAGATCTGAATAGTGCTATTCACGCAGAGGCTTGCGATGTGGTGCTTGCTGGCAAGTTTAAAGGACCGGGGAAGCTGAACTTGGAAGGTTTGGGGGGAGGGACCTTCAGGACTTTTGGAGGATATAATGTTGCTGAAGGAGGGACTCGGATTGCTGTAGGCGCAACGCTTCAGGTGCTTGATGCTGGATGGTTCGCTGATGGAGATGTAGAGCTTATGGGAACTTTAGCGTTTGCGGCAAATGCTACTGTTCCTGCGCTTATAGTTACTGGGCCGGCGGCTGCGCTCGATGCTAGGGGAAATAACCTAACAATTGCTAATCGGATTATGGGAACCGGACAAGTTAGCTTAGTGGATACTAGTGCTACAGGTAAAGGAACGGTCTTTATTCCTAAAGGTGCTGTGATAGATAATCACGGGGGAATTGCTATAAAAATGCCTACCCGTCTTGAGGGAACTGTAACTAGCCTTGTTACAGTAGCTGAGACTGGAGTTTTAAAAGGGACCGGCAAGTGTGGGTTTTTAGGTGTGTGGGCAGAAGGAACGGTCAGTCCAGGACTTTCCTCTGGAACTATCCAGGTAGGCGGTGCTGTGAATTTTGCAAGAGGAGCAATGCTTAATATTGATTTAGACGCTAATGGAGCTTCTAGTCTAGTAGCTGGTGGACTAGTTGATATTGCTCCTGGAGCTGAGCTTGGCTTTAAAGTCTTGCCTGGTTTTTCTATTAGCTCGGCATCAGAGTTCACGATTTTAGAATCTGATATCGGTATTCTAGGCGACTTCGATTTGCACAACCCGTATATTTTAATGGCTCCTGCATTAGTTCGCTCAGCTAGAGATCTAAAGGTGCGTTTTGACTTGGCTGAATTTAGCTTAGCGGGACTTAAAGGAAATCCTCAAGCAGTTGGTGAAGCCTTTGATGAGATCATAGCGTCTGGAAGTAGAGCTTTAAATGGAGTCATTGATTCACTGGTTTCTTTTACAACGGCTGAAATTTCTTCAGCTTTAAATCAAATGCATCCGGCCCTTTATAAAGGCCTCGCTATTTCTCAAGAAAATAATGCGGTAAAAGTAAGGGATTCTCTTAGTTATAGAATGCAAAATGAACTAGATAGGGAGTATTGTTATTCATTTGTAAAAAACCAGGCAGATCCATCCAAGACAGAACCGTGCTCTAGAGAAAAGAAAAAGATGTCGGTTTGGATAGATGGATTTGGAGATGTCTTGCGACAAAAGTCAGAATATTCTAGTCAAAGCAATCAATATGAATATCAAAATAAGACAGGGGGTCTTGTTCTAGGTCTTGATCGAATGTTTGCTAAGTATTTTTATGCGGGAGCTCTTGGGGGCTATACAAGTTCTGATATTCATTGGGAACAGGATCAAGGATCTGGCAATATTGATACAGGCTATGGGGGGTTATATTTCTCAGCTCTGAGTAAAATGTTTTATGCGAATGCTTCTGTTATTGGAGGTTGGAGTCATTTCAATGGAAAAAGAAATGTGAGTTATCCAGGAATGAATGCAACAGCTAAAAACAACCACGGGGGGGCTCAACTTCTTTCTCATCTAGATACAGGTCTTAATCTAGGGGCTAAGGGATTTACAGTGAGACCGTTTGATTCGTTTGATTATATTTCACAAAGTGAAGGTGGTTTTACAGAAAAAGGTGCTGGGTCTTTAAATTTAGACGTAAAGAATAATAATTCTATTATGCTTCGTAATGAACTAGGGCTCCAATTCGCTGGGTGTATGTGTTTAGGTAATAGCAATTGGACTCTTTCTCCTAAAATCAGTTGGGTGAGAGAGGTTCGTGTTAAAGGAGCTAGGTATACGGCTAATTTTATAAATACATCTGAATCTTTTAATGTAACAGGTTATTTCCCGGATAGAAGTTTAGTCTCTCCCGGTGTAATGCTATCGGGAATGGTTTGGGACGATCTTTTAACGCTCGATTTATATTATAATGGGGAGTTTGGAAGAGGTTATACTGATCATAATTACGGAGGGCAACTCCGATTTGGGTTCTAAGGGATAGCTGTAATCGTAAAGAAATCTAGGGAAGGCAAGAAAATAGGTTCTGCAACTTAAAATATTGCCTTCCTCAGATCCTTCAGCGGCAACAGCTCATAAAGCTGAGATAAAAAAAATGGCTAAATGATAGTAAGCTTTGATTACAGGCGCTTCGCGAGGTTTAGCCGCTTATTACGCTGAAATTCTTGCCGAGAACGGAGCTTCTGTGGTTGTTAGTGGGCGGTCCAATTCGGCAGAGCAGCTAGATGAAGTGGTTGCAAAAATGAGAAAGCATGGTAAAAGAGAAATGCTTTTTGTCTATGACAGAGGATATCCTTCTGAAGATTTCATTCAACAGCATCTGGATTTAGCGGTAGACTTTCTTTTTAGATTGCCTAGAAATCCTACTCCCCAATTGTTCCGTTGAGCCAGAAATAATGAATAAGATGCTCATTTAAATTAGTTTATTGCTAAAGATCTAAAAATTATTTTAGTTTAATACTCCAAAAAAATGGAGATTCTGCTGTTGTCAAGAATAACAAGAGATCTTATATGCACCCAGTAGTGCGATTTTCCAAAACAGCCTATATACAGACCCAAAATCTTAAGCCTTTTCTTGAAGACTACACAAACCCGGATGATTTTATCTCTAGACTAGTAAAGATTGGTGAATTAATTCGTTTAAAGAATGGTTTTTTTTAATTGCTGAAAAAATACAAGACACCCCCTCTCCATATGAGCAAATCGCAAATCTGCTTTATGGGCCATCCTACATCAGTTTTGAATGGGCTCTTTCCTATTATAAGATGATTCCAGAAGGTGTATATGTAATAACAAATGCCTCTATTAGTAAATCAAAAACATTTACAACTCCAGTTGGTGTATTCGACTATACTAGTTTAAGTTATTATCGCTACTCGATAGGTATAGACCAAAAAGAAAACGCAGCGGGGAGGTTTTTAATTGCAACGCCGGAAAAAGCTTTAGCAGATCTTATAGAAGCGAGAAAGATGGATGAAGAACTCTTAAAATCTCTAAGTAAAATGCATCTACTTGAAATCGCCGAAAATTATCGATCTAAATCCGTTACAAACTTAATTAATGTTCTAGGAATGCTATGACTGAATCAAACATCAAATCTATATTAAATCGTTAGGAAAAATCGAAAATTAATGAACAAACAAAAGTTCGCGAAATCCTTCAGCAACCAGCTCTTTTACGACTTGAAAGAGCTGGTTTTTTTGAAAAAGCTGCGTTTTACGGAGGAACGGCTTTAAGAATTCTCTATGGACTTGATCGATTTAGTGAAGATTTATATTTTATACTCCTCAAGTCTGATCAAGATTTTGATTTTACACCGTTTTTGAATGGGATGAAAAAAGAACTTTCTTCATTCGGATTCAATATGGAACTGAGTAAAAAAAAGTGCGGAAACAAGCATAATCTCTGCCTTCATGAAAATGAACACCATTGAGCTTTATTTAGCCATAGGAGAAGAAGGAAAATCTAAAAAGGTTATTCATAACGAAAAAATTCAGATCAAATTAGAGATAGATATCGATCCTCCTTCTTGTTTTCGTATTGAAAATCAACTAGTAGTTAATCCTACGACTTTTTATGTGCTCACACTACACAAAAGCGATTTGTTTGCAGGGAAAATGTCCGCTAGTTTATATCGTGATTGGAAAGGTCGCGTCAAAGGCAGAGACTGCTATGATTTGATATGGTATATTCAAAATAAAATCCCTTTAAGCCATTCTTATTTGGAACAGTCTATGAAGCAGTCTGGCAACCTTGCCTCTAACGATTCGTTAGATCTCAATCGATTACTTGAACTCTTGAGTGTAAAAATTCAATCCATTGATTGGGAAAGCGCCAAAGCTGATATGAGATCTTTTATTTCAGATCCTCAAAGACTCGATATTTGGTCTCCTCAGTTTTTCTTATCTTTAATTAATCACTTAGAAGTAGAGAGGTAAATTAAGTCTTAAATGGCGTTATTCTAAAGGTTGATGCTGGATTTTCCTTGGGAATATTTATGGATATGGAGATTTAAAATTACTTGCTATCCTGCTCAGGATGCGATTTATTTATTCCTTCAGAAAAATTCTTTATTTAAAACTGTCGTAGGAGTTGGTTTTACAGGTGTGATCAACTGAGAAGTTAGTCTCTTTTGCTAATTAATAAATTAAAAATGATAATTTCTATGTGAGCATGCTCTATTTAAATATTTAACGAGTGATGGTTGCTTTCGTTTCTTATTTATAATTGTTTGAGTTTGTTGTTAATTAGTATTTTTCTTTTATTTATTTATTTTAATTGTTATCGTTTCTTTTTTATGATGAATGACATTGTGTGGCCAAAAGAATTTGATTGATATTGAAGTGGCTGCTTTTGTATGGTAGTCTAGTTAAGAGAATTACGTAAGGACGAAATTATATGGCTAAAGCCTCCTCAACAGCACAGAACCCTATTTTATTGCGCTTTAATAGACTTATGGATGCTTTTGCTAAGTCTGATGATGAAAGAGACTTTTATCTGGATAAGATGGAAGGATTTATTGTTTATGTTGATTTAGACAAGGGTGAGCAAGAGATCGAAGATCTGGAAAAAGAATTGATAGTCGATCACGCTTCTAGGTACTGCCTAATCCCTAAAATGACTTTTTATGAAACTAAAAAGTTTATGGAAGGATTTATCAATGAAAAAGTATATGACATTGATACCAAAGAAAAACTTTTAGACATCATTCAAGCTAAAGAAGCCAGAGAAAACTTTTTAGAGTTTATTCATGATCATTTGACAGAACTTGAAAAGTGGCAGCAGTTTTATCAAGAAAGGTCTCGAATCAGAATTATTGAATGGCTTAGAAATCAAAAAATTCAGTTTGTTTTTGAAGAAGATTTAGATTTAACAAAGAGTCTTTTAGAAAAAATTAAAAGACATTTATTTGATGTAAAGGTTCCTAAGGATGTAGCGGCAGCAAGAGAAGCTCTCCACGGTAAAGCTAAAATATATTATTCTAGTGAAGCTCTTAATCCTAGACCTAAAAGAGGACGTCCTCCTAAACAAGTTGTTAAAGCGGAACCTGAAATGCAAGTTACTGTGGATATGTATACGACAGTACCGTTAGTTGTAAAAGGATTTCTTTATCTGCCTGATATTTCCAGTGCAGCAGCCATTACATTTTCTTCTCGATTTAAGACTAAGGCTGAATTGCAGGATACTCTTAGAGGCAATCCTAGAGCTAAAGTTGACCATAAGTTACAAGCTCTTTCTGAAAGATTGGAGTCTTTAAGGCATCTTTCTACTCGTTTAATAGACATTCAAGAAATTACAGGTTCGAGCAAAGAAGCCAACTTGATTCGTTCTGTTAGTAAAAAAGCTAGTACAATAACAGAAGACACAACAGATCAGCCATCAAAAGAATCAGAAATTACAAAAAAACGATTTAGTTCAGTGACTCCAGCGACTCCAGCAAAAGAGGGCGAAAAGGAGTCTACTTTAAAGAAAATGAAGATTGTAACCCACATTTCTAAAAAGAGTGAAAAATAATTTATGACGATTTGCCGCAGTTCTCAGGTAGAAGATTCAAGTGTAGGGGTTTCTTCTAAAGAAAAAGCTCTAAAAGTTCTTGAGGTTATGTACCTGACAAGAATTGCAGATGACAAAATGTATAAATTAATTCGTCAAAATAAAGGTGGAACTTTTCATCTCTCTGTTTTGGGCCATGAAATGGTCGGTGCTGTTTGTTCTTTAGGGTTAATCCCTACGGTAGATTGGGCTCTTCCTTATTATCGAGACAGGGCATTTGCTATTGGGATCGGTTGTTCTTTAGTTGATTTATTTGCTTCATTACTAGCAAGAGATATTCCTCATCATTCAGGTGGTCGAATGATGCCTGAGCATTATTCCCATAAAGAATTACATATTCCGGTACAGTCTAGCTGTGTAGGGTCTCAGTTTTTGCAAGCTGTAGGCTTGGCTAAAGGGCTTCAGCTGTCTGGAAAATCAGAGGTTGTCTATGTATCTGCTGGAGATGGGGCTACATCTCAAGGGGATTTTCATGAGGCATTGAATTTTGCTAGTATTCATCATTTGGGCGTAATATTTGTTATTCAAGATAATGGATGGGCTATTTCGGTTCCTGTAAAAGAACAGACGGCGGGTGGGTCTATTAGTCTGATTGCTAGAGGGTATGAAGGGCTTACGGTTCATGATGTAGATGGTTGTGATTATGATCAAATGACTCAGGCAGTTAATGAAAGTGTAAGCAAAGCTAGGCTAGGTGTTGGTCCAAGTCTAATTGTAGCAAAAGTCCCTCGAATTGGGGCTCACAGTAGTAGCGATGACCCTTCTAAATACCAATCAAAGGAAATTATATCCGAAGAGAAAGAGAAAGATCCTTTGCCTCCTATGGAAAAGTGGATTTTATCAAAAGGATTTGCTGTAGAGGAAGAGTTGAAATCTTTAAGGGATGTTTGTTTTCAAAAAGTTGAAACGGCCGCCGCCTTAGCAGATTTGATTCCTTTTCCGGACGTTTCTTCTTGCGATACAAAAGTATTTAAAGATTGTGAAAGTGTAGAGGAGTCAGAAGAAGAGCATTCTTCTTCTTCGACAGAAGATGCGATTGTCATGGTAGATTCTTTAAATCATGCTATTGAAGAAGAGATGGCAAAAGATCCTACAGTCATAGTTCTGGGGCAAGATGTTGCTCATGGAAAAGGCGGAGTTTTTGGTGTAACACGTCATTTAACAAGTCGTTTTGGAGAGGGGCGTTGTTTTAATACTCCTTTAGCAGAGTCTTGTATTATAGGGCTTGCAATAGGGCTTTCTTTTGCAGGGCTAAAGCCTGTTGCAGAAATTCAGTTTGCAGACTATGTTTGGACTGGTGTAAATCAACTATTAAATGAGCTTGCTAGTATGCACTATCGCTCTAATGGGGAATGGAATTGTCCTGTTGTTATTCGACTCCCGTATGGTGGATATATCCAAGGTGGACCTTATCACTCACAAAGTATTGAGGCTTTTTTAGCGCACACTCCAGGGCTTAAAGTTGTGATTCCAAGTAATGCTTCCGATGCAAAAAAACTATTTAAGGCTGCGTTGAAAGATCCTAATCCTGTTATTTTTTTAGAGCATAAAGCTCTTTATAGACAACGGGTTTTCTGTGCTCGAAAAGAGCCTGGAGAAGATGAGATAGTTCCTTTGGGAAAAGCTAAAATAGTAAGAGAAGGCTCTGATGTAACTGTTATTTGTTATGGAATGCTTGTCTTTATGGCTGTGCAGGCTGCTGAGAAGCTGATGCAAGAAGGGATTTCTGTAGAGATTGTAGATTTGCGTACTATCGTGCCTTTAGATGAAGATGCAATTATAGAGTCTGTAAAAAAAACAGGGAAGTGTCTTATTGCACATGAGGCCCCCTCGAATGTTGGGCTAGGAGCCGAGATTTCTGCTCGTATTACTGAGCGTGCATTTTCCTATTTAGATGCTCCGATTGTAAGGGTGTCTGGAAAGAATTGTATGGTCCCTTACTGTAAGCTATTAGAAGATAAAGTACTTCCTCAAGTCGTAGATCTAGAGAATGCTCTTCGCAAATTGGCGCAATTTTGATTTTCGTCTGTTACGGCCAATTCGAGGGAGTAAGTTTTTTTCTATAGCTTGCATAAAGCTAGAGTTGATCTCATTCATTTTGTTTATTTTTTTATGTAAATCTTCATATTTTTTTTGAGATGGTTTCATTGTAAGTTCTTCTTGTGTATGAGCGAATTTTGCAAGAAGGCTTTCTTGTGTTTTATGTAAGGAGTTGAGCTCTAGTGAATCTAAGATATGTAGGTCCTCTTTGCAAACGACGGAAGCATTTTGCATAAGTTGGTCTAGTGTAGAGTCAAGTTCTGCTAAGATGTTCTCTGGAGTGCGTAACATATATACCTCTCTTCTTTGCTGTTTTCCCTATAGAATTCTTTTTCTTATTTTTTGTCAAATAAATATTATATGTATTTTTTAATAATTTAATATTCGCTGAAAGTTTTTACGCTCTGCCTGGTTTTTGAAATAAAGAATCGAGTGGATTTAAACTCTAGCGAATCAGACTTGATATAGGGTCTTACAGCAACAATCTTTCGGACAATCTGTTAGTCTTTCGATTGTAATTGAGGCTGTTATGCTATCAGAATGAGGGCCTTCTTTTAGGCAGATGTTATGCCATCCCCCCTTCCCATAAGGAAGGGGGTTCCTACGGAGTTCCGTTAAAAGCTAACTGACTCACTTCAGTGGGTTCCTGCTTCAATGAGTCTAGACTCTCTGCAGGCTAATAAGCGATATCCTCGCTGCAATATAATCAATCTTTTAAAGTCTAGATCGTTACAAATAAAGCGGATAAGTTGTCTGTTGACCCTGAATTATATGCTGAGTAAACGATGTTTTTTGCGAGAGTCTCATCATATTGTTTTTTGTTTTTTAAAATAGCTGCCCCTATCTGCTTGCTAGACGCTACATCATAGATTCCATCGCAAGCTAAGATTAACCGGCTTCCTTTTGTAATGTTGGATAGCGCTAGTTTTGTGATCTTAGGCCTTGGATTTATGCCTTTCCCCACGGAATAGTCGCCAATAGCTCTCCCTACTGCTAGCCTTCCATTTATTCGGGGGCAGTCAAGAACTTCAACAAAACCTCCTCGCTTTTCAATCCCTTTTTTATATCTTATATCATCAGGCTTAGCATCTTCACTTAGTTGTTTTGTCTTTCCATTTGCATCTTGTAAGATTGTTCTAGAGTCTCCAGTATTTGCAATCCAGAGATTCCCATCTAAAATCATAGCAACTGTTGCTGTTGAGCCGCTTTTATCAGGTGTATCGCCAAACTTATCATGAACTTCAAAAAAGGCTAGTTTTAGTGCATTAAAAATATCGGCATCCGTTAGATTTTTTTTATTAAATAATTCTAATTTTGATTGGATTTTTAAAGCTAGTTGGTCCTTTATGTATAGAGCAGCTCCTGGCCCTCCGTGTCCATCAAATACGCCGAAGAGTTCTACGGGGTATTCTTTGCCGTTTATGGTGATATTAAAAGATTTGGCGATATGCTGGTCTTCCATCGAAGGTCTGCGTCCTTGTGCATGGCATAAACCAAAAGACCTTCCTCCGAATAAGTTAAAGAAATATCCGCCTATTTTTCCGGATTCACTAGTTAGATGTGAAGAAAATTTTGAATCAGAATTGGAAAATTCAGTATATTTAAAGCGGCCGTCTTTTTCTTCTTGCATTTTGTTTTTGCATATATCCATGTGATTTTTTAATTTTTGATCGATTTTATCTGGATCTACGATCCTATGATTTCTATCTTCTAGTTGTTTTGCTGGCGAGTTACCCCCGATAGCATAATTAAAGTCTTGAAACGCTCTTTTTAAGAAAATCATAATTTATCCGGTTTTTTTGTATTTATTATAGCTTTTATTGTTTTTTATTTAATATATTAAATATTAATTATTAACATAGTTAATTTATTTTTTTGTTTTAAATGTGTTGTTGGTAGATCTGGCACTTTTTAGATTCGTATGCTTTTTTAGCAAATTAAATCTAAGTGACTTTATTTTTCATGTTATCTTATTTGGTAATAATTACGATTCTAATTGTTGTTTTTTGTTGTTGTTGAAATTTGTAATAATGGATTACGGTAAGAGTTTCAGTTAAAGTTAAGTTTTTTTAACTAATAATTTAATTATGTTTATTTACCGTGATTTAATGCTGGTTAGATCTAATGATAGAGTTTATTTTGGTTCTCCGGAACAAATAGGTGTTTCATTGGGGAAATCTGATTCAAAGGTTAGTTCTTTAGCATGTAAAATATGTATTCCTGAAGCCCACAAAGTTGATTTTCAGCCCGTTAAAGTGAATAGTAAAGAGGTACTGATTGCTGGTCAAAGATTTGTGGAAGAAGCTGGTTTGGTAGGCCTCAATGAGGGGAATGGTTCCGGGAGTATGTCGAGCTATGCGTCGGGGAGCGTTATAGATGGCTTGGGTGCTAGATGCCTATTCTATTTGAATTCCCTGTTAAAATAGAGGGCTAGTTTAATTTTTAGGTAAAGGACCTGGGCCTGTAGCTTTTCTAAAAGAGAGTGACTTGTGGGGTGAAGTGTTTTACGATCTTCCAGAATATGATCAAGGATATGCTTATGCAGAAGTATGTATAGAGGAACTCGAGGAAGGTCTTGTTTCAAGAAGTAATTCTAGAAAGGCTGCGGAGTTTTTAAGGCGCAATAACTTAGCTGATAGCATGCCGATTGAGCTTAAGAGAAAGTCAAATTCTATAACTCAGAAATTCAGCCTTAAAGTTAGAGGGTAAGTTCAATTAATTAGCGAAAGAGTTCAATAGGGGTGAGTTTATTTATTTGGAACAGAAGGTGTTTTAGGCTAATATTAACTTTTTTTCATAGCGGCAATCCAGTCTTCGGGAATTCCTGCTTTTTGCCTATTCTGTTCAAAAACACGAAAGCCTCTAGCTCTTTTTAAAGGAAGAAATTCTGTGGTGTTTTCTCTCCAAGAGTCCCACTCTGACTTAAGAGGGTCTTTTATTTTTTTTAACCAATGCATTCCAAAGGAGACGTGTTTAATTTCGTCTTCTAGAATTTGTTGCATTAGTTGAGATGAAACTATATCTCCATTTCTTAGGAAAGATTGTCCGTACATAGGAGCAAAGTCTAAATTAGCCATTTCAAAGGTAAGACTCATTACGCTAATATATTTAAGGGGGGATTGTAAAAATGGAGTGTAGGCCCAAAAGTATTTATAAAGAGGAAGATCTCCGAATCTAACTCCAAGTTGAGCTAGTCTTTCAACGTATAATCGAACATGGCCTTGCTCTTCTTTTAAAGTATTTGAAAGTCCTTTGCGAAAATGCGGAGGAGCTTCAGGAAAGGCTAAGAGCGCATAAGCCATAATTTCTACAGCTAAAAGCTCGTGTCCTGCAAAACGGTGAAGGCAAACAGCGCGGTTGTCTTGTGTTCCATGTTCGTGAAAAGCAGGGAGTTTTTCTTTTCTGGAGTGTTTCTTAAACTCCATATTAGGAGGCCTAGATGGAATGTCCCATATAAGAGGAGGCCCCGGATTTATATCAGTTAACTCTAGGGGATCTAACAATTTATCCTCAAGGGTTTGCCCCCCGAGGATTTGAATGCACCAATCTCGAATTTCCATAAGAGGAGAAGGAAAGCTTTAAGCTTTCTCTCTATTCATCCACTCCAATAACAAAATAGGCAGGGAAGGCAAAGTTGTTATTAGGACGAGGAGATCCAATAAGAGAAACTTTTTTGCCAACTAGATTTTGTAAATTGATGACTGTGCTATAAACATAGCCAACAGGGAGGTCGTTATGTCTAAGAACGTAGTCACCTGGCTTGCTTTTTATTGGAGCTAAATAAGGCTCTAAAATCCCAGAAATACGCTCAGCTGCAATTTTTTGCTCTAGTTGGTAATCGCTTACTTCGCGTGCTTCATGGACACGTGACCAGCTTAAATAAAGAGCTTCCTCGATAGGTTCCCATGTTTTCATTTTGTCAGTAAGGGAGTGGATTAAAAAGGTGTCTTTTTTAGAGGATAGAGAAGCGTTTAATAGTTTAGCGTCTTCTTGTTCTGCTTTGTTTTCCATATAGGAAATTCTTTTATCAATGAATTTTTCTTGTAAATTAGAAAGCGTGTCTTTTGCTTTTTCAGTGAATTCGGGAAAGTCGGAGTATTCTTGAATAACGATCTGGAAATTGTGATTCATTTGATCAAAATTGATTTCATTATAGTTTTTTTTCATCTCTTCTTCTGAAAAACTTTTAGCGGCTTCGAGTTGGCTTTCTACTAAAGTTAAGCGATCTTCATGTAGTTGCTTAATTTCGGGTCCGCCGACATTTTCTATGAAGTTTTTAGCGATATAGAAACGAGAGTCTTTAGGAGCTGCAATTTCAAGCCATTTGTGGTTGGATTCGCAAATTTCGCCTTTAATGGAGTCTCCGGAATTTAAGTGTAGAAGCACAGGGGCTTCCATATTAGGGTATAAGCGTACATTAACTCGATTTCCTTCGACGATGTTGTCTAATACAAAACTTCTAAATACATAGGCTTTTAGATCAGAAGGGGCTTCGGTAACCCAGAAATCGTCTACATCATCTATAATAGCTAAATAGTCGCCTCTTTGAAGTTCTTTAACTATAGAGCTATCTAGGTCTGGTTGGGTGCGAAGACGTACTTTTTTCCCTTTTACTTTCCCTGTAAATGTTTTAAATTGCCCTTTAGGCTTTTCTTTTTTTACGGCTGGGGTGCTCTCTATGATTTGTGGAGAGGGAGAAGCTTCAGCATTTACGGAAGATACAGTTTCTGAAGGAAACGAAGAAAAAAAATCAGATTCAGATGCAACTTCAGGTTGATCTGCTTGCAAAATTCCCAAGCTAAGAGCTGTGAGTGAAGTGCAAAGTAAATACGTTGATTTAAGCATGTTTGTCAAACCTCCTGACATCTAATGTAAGCATATGTAAAATAATACAAACTCTCATTCTAGAGTTTGTGTTCTTTTACACCAAGTGTTTTTTCTTGCTTAGAAAATAAAAATAGATCTTCCAGTTAAGAACTTAAAACAGCTCGAATGTGCTCACATTGGCTTGATCCACAACTGCAGCCGAGGGGAGAGCTTAGGAAAACTTGGAATTTTTCTTCAAGATTGTCTGGGTGAACGACTTCGTAGAGGTTGTGCTTTAAAGGGCGGATAATCCAAGAGGTAAAAGCAAGGTCGTTAGCTGTAATGCTTTCTTCTTCGGATTCTTCTTGAAGAAGGGGGCATGTTTTCTTTTCACTATTTTTTTGTATTGATTTTGCTATTTGGCAGTAAGGGCAGTTGCAATGAGGTTCTGGAAAAGGAAGGGTAGCGGAATCGGATAGTCCCATTTCAGTAGAGATTTTTTCAACTTTATGCAAGATGTGTAATGGTAGGTCCGGAGAGTTTTTTTCGGATTCATTATGCGAGAGCATGGCATTCATATTTTCGAAGTCAAAGAACTTTATACTGGATGGGGTCTCTTTAATTGGAGGGATTTGTTTTTTGAGTTCAATGTCAATAGCTGTTTTGTTTTCAGTTTCAACGTATTTGGCGTGAGAATTAAAAATAGCTTGAATAACGAGAGCTTCTAGATCTGGAACTTGGATACAGGATCCATTTTGTAGGTGAATAATCAGGGAATGTTTTTCCCCTTCTTGACTAGATTGTAAAGAAGAAATATTTTTCCATGAAGTGGAGAGGTAAGGAGGAATACTAAGGACTTTATGATTAATTCTCATGTGGATCCATTAAGATAGTTAGTTAAGAGATAATTATGAAGTAGAAATAAAAAAAAGTCAATATCACTTTTTTAAAGTAGTATTTTATTTTTTAATATAAGAGCCGTGTGGAATAGTTTTTTTCGAAAAATTTTTTTTTTAAAAAAAAGATTGCGATGCAAATATTTTTAGGTATGCTCCGTTTAGACCCGCAGATAACAAGGAGAGTTTGATGTCTAGAAAAACATTTATAATTGATACGAATGTCCTGTTGCATGACCCTGCTGCTATTAGTAAGTTTAAAGGAAATGAGGTTGTAATTCCTTTAGGTGTCTTAGAAGAGTTAGATGGCATGAAAAGGCAATCAGATGAACTAGGGAAAAACGCTAGATATATTGTTCGATATATTGATTCTTTAAAAGAGAGCAAAAAAGGGGATCTCAATAACGGCGTTCCCATAGAAAATGGAATTTCCGTACGTGTTTATATAGATACAAAATTATGTGAAAAAAAAATGTTTCCTCTTTCTTTGGATCGAAATAACAACAGGATTCTTCTTGCTGCTCATCAGCTAAAAGAAAGAGGAGAAAATGTTGTTTTGGTTTCAAAAGATTTTCTTATGAGAGTTAAGGCTGAAGCTATAGGGATAGAGGCCGAGGACTATGAAAATCCTAAAGTTTCTTTTGATAGGATCTATAAAGGCTATAGAAAGGTCGAGGTGTCGAAAAGAGATGTGGACATGTTTTATAAAGACGGTTTTCTTCTAACGGAGATAAATGATTTTCATCCTAATGAGTACTGTCATTTAGTCTCTCCAGAAAATTCTTCAGCTATATGTAAATATGATTCCCATTCAAAACGTTTAGAGCCACTTTTAAAAATAACTAGAGATATATGGGGGATTCATCCTCTTAATGTAGAGCAAAAATGTGCTTTAGATTTGCTTCTTCGGGATGATATTAAACTTGTTTGTTTGATAGGACAAGCAGGGACAGGAAAGACTTTATTGGCCCTTGCTGCTGCTCTGAAAAAAGTTTTTGATGAATCCGTATATAGTCGTATTTTGATTAGCCGACCTATAGTTCCTCTTGGTAAGGATATTGGTTTTCTGCCAGGAACAAAAGAGGAAAAATTATTTCATTGGATGCAGCCTATTTATGATAATTTAGAGTTTCTTTGTCAATCTACAGGGGGGCCGGCAGCTGGAATGGAAACTCAAAAGTGGATTATGGAAAGTAAAAAAATTGAAATGGAAGCTGTTACGTATATTCGAGGAAGGACATTGCCTAAAATGTTCATTATTATTGATGAAGCGCAAAATTTAACTCCGCATGAGGTGAAGACAATAATATCTAGGGCAGGGGAAGGGACCAAAGTTGTGTTAACAGGGGATCCTTCTCAAATTGACAACCCTTATTTAGATAAGGATTCTAATTCGCTTACTTATACGGTTTCCAAGTTTAAAAATCAGCCTATTTTTGGGCATATGCTGTTAGAAAAAACAGAACGTTCAGAACTAGCTGCGATTGCAGCCGACATTTTATAAACAGATAATGGAGACCTCTATAGAGGTCTCCATTGATACAGCAGTTGTGGGTGACTTCGCTTTCCCTGGAGAAACAAGGATTAAAAAAAAGATTATTCATCTTGCTCTATGAGAAGTTTTAGAAAGATCTTTCTACATCCAATTCATTCAATATGTAAATAGCTTGTTTTTCCAAGACATAAGCTAAGTCCATTAAGCTAGATTTCCCATTAAAGAAAACGCCTCTAAATATGATTTTAGAGGCGTTTTTTTTGGGCTCATGGGAACAATTGGGGGTAGGCAATTAGAAGAATTCGACAATCCACCTATCTGCGAATTCATTCTGCTCTCTTTGATCAGATTGTTTTTCTATTCTTTTTAACGATCCTGTTTGACGAGTAATAAGATGATCCCACTCAAGCTTTTTGCATAGATAGAGAAATGGAGTGTTGGCATAGAGAGAATCGGTTAATATCCGAACTGCAAGTCGGGGTAGCTGCTTCTTAAGAAGCGGCAGTACTTCTGTAGCAGCCTGCAGCTCACATTCTTGTTTGTGATCTGAATTACTAGTAGATTCTTTTCCCTGAAGTTGCTCCGATTTTAAGACGTATACATAAAGTGGTAATTGAAGCCCTCCAAGACAGAGAATGCAAAAGTGCACGCAAGCATGCAGCCAATATGTGGTTTCTTCCTCTGTCCCTTTATTACGAACTCTAGGAAGGCAATAAGGGCAACTGTTCTTACCTTCTTTATCGATGGAATGCAAATGTTTATGATGATGAAGCCACACTCCATCGACAGCAATATGAAACATGTTCCC
>CAMDHO010000012.1 GCA_945898205.1 Chlamydia trachomatis
TTTGAGCAAAAACCGCGAGATCTATTCGTGTGGTTATTAGACAAGATAGAATTGCCGAGGCCCAGAAAAAAACATGCAAGACGCGCTAAAGTAGACCAGGGAAAACAGGCGGCTTAAACCAGCCACTGGCCGAAATTAAGGCAATAGCCAGAAGTTACTCTTTTAAATCCTTATAATTCCCTTAATTTTAAAGGAGATAAAGGATGCATTCTGGATATCAAAGCGAAAGATTCTGAAGGAAGATGTTTCGATATAGAGATACAAATTAGCGATGATGGCGACTGTGATAAACGAGCTTTAAACTATTGGGCTGAAACATATACAGGCCAACTAAATTCTGGTCAAGACTATTCTGTTTTGCGAAAAACAATCGGCATTCATATTCTGAATTTCAACTGCATTCCGGAAAGCCAAAAGTACAGCAATAAATTTATTATTACAGAAGAAAGTTCAGCTATGCATTCTTTTCAAGACTTTGTAATTTATACAATCGAACTTGAAAAATTCACTCACTCGGCAGATGAAAATCTAAACTTAATGCTTCCTCGCATTAAAACTGGCCTGGATCGTTGGTCTACTTTTTTAACAAAAGCCCCTAGTTTAGATCTTAATAACCTCCCCAAAGAACTATCTAACGATCCATGTATTCAGAAAGCTTTAAAAGTCTTAAATAGAATCTCTTTAAATAAGGAAGAGAGGGGTCTTTACGAAGAACACTTAAAATGGCTAAGGGTCGAGACTAGCACGATTAAAAAAGCGGAAGCCAAAGGCAAAGCTGAAAAAGCTAGAGAAATGGCGGTAGAGATGCTACTTGATAACGAATCCGAAGCGAAAATCATTAAATACACAGGCTTAACACTCAACGAAATTGCAGAAATAAAGAAACCTCTTCTTTAAAAAAAATAAACATATGGTCATTGCGAATTGTTTTTTGTAAAGCATCCACTTTAACATTCGAGGTTTTCGTTAGTCGCATACCAATAGTACACTATTTGTCATGCAGTTCAATGTGTGCTGATGCCTCTTTCGTTTGTTGGAATGCATAAGTGATAGAAAATTAGAGTTTACCCGTTTCTGACGGTTTTAAAATCCAAAACGGATTTGGCCTCCATAACTATGATCGCTATAATTTCCTTTAAATTCGCCTTCATAGTAGATCTCAAGGGTTAAAAGGTCGCTTAGCATATTTCCGGTTAAACTAACTCCAGGAGAAACTAAGCTGCGATCTGGGAAATATCCAGTAACTGTAAAAGGAACTTCTGTTCCTACAAATTCTGCTGTATATTGAGATCCCCTAACGCGAACCTCACGTACCCAACTGATTTTAGGAGAAATAGTCCATTGACTTCCCTTTATGCAAAAGCATTTGGAAAAATTAAACCCTAATTCGTTGCGCAGCAAAATCGCTGTATTTTTTTTAACCGTTAGATCTAAAATATTGGCTCCAGTCTCTGTAAAACCATTTTCAGTTTGAGAAATATAATCAAAAGAATCAAAAGGCCTTACTGTAAAACCCTTCCAGCCTAAATTTATGCCGGTGTCTAAATGAGAGAGGATCTGAGCTCCTCCATGCTTACTGCTTGCGGTAAACTGTTGATAAGGGAGTGTGATGTTACGTTGAGCATCATAATGACTCCAGGCCCCTAAAACAGAAGCGTTACCATAGAACATTTTTCCAAGAGCTGAAAAATAGAGTCCTGTATACCCGCTTTGAATATTTCCAGTTCCCTGGTTTTTTTGCCATTTCACATCTGAGCTTGTATAAGCTCCCAAAATCCCTGCATATAAATATTTTGCAAAGTGAACATCTATTCCAGAAGAAATACCTGCCATGTTTTCTTGATACCCTACTTCTAAATATTTAGGGGAGCCTTGATGGAGAGCGTCTCCCATGCCTGTTGCCCAAATATGCAGAGGTTTTGCTTTGACATTGCAAGGAGTAGATTCATTTAATCCCTGACTGCAATGCATAGCATCAAGTTCTCTTTGAAAGCGAAAACTAAGTGTTTCTCTTACTTTTACGGCATTGTTTTCCTGAGAGATAGCAAAAGCTTTAAGCTGAGAGGGTTGAAATTGATTTAAAGAAAAGACAATTTCTTCTGTAGAGAGAGGGATGAAATGCCCAATTAGATTACATAAATCTATATTGCCAGAGTTTAAGATAGAATCTAAAGCATAAGCGACTTGGTGTGCATTGCCATTTATCGCGATATCAGAAAGTCTTTTAGGTGTAATGGTCAAACTAATGCCAGAATTTGAATAGGTAAGATTTTGCTTAAGAAGAACGGATCCTACATTTACATATTCGAAAGTCCCTGAAATTAAGTTTGCCGTTAGAATGGAGTAAGAGGTGGCTTCCCTAGGATAACACCCGGGCTCCGGGTTGATTTGCAAGGTAACGCCAGATTCTATAGTTACATTTTCTGAGACAAGAAGGCTTGCAGAGGATCCTGGCTCAATATATTGATTAAAAATAGATTTTGGATTTAAGAGTAGATTGCCATTAATCGTTAGGAGCGTTGGAGAGCTTCCAGGAGTGAGGGATCCAGTTACAATGACATTTTCACCAGTAGGTAACCAAACGACTCCCGACCCGCTTAAAGTTCCGTCGACAGTAATAGAGCTGGCATAGATAGTTCCATTGTCTACTAGAAATCCGTCAGCGTCGATAGTAATTGCATCACTTGTTGTTCCAATCTGAACTCCTGAATTAATCGTTAAATTAGTTGCAGCTCCAATTGTAGTACCACCTGTATACGTATTTGTTCCGTAGGGGACTAGTGTAAAAACGCCGGTTGATGTTGCGGTATTCATATTATAAAGCGTAAGAGCGCTAGTTCCTGCTAAAACGCCTTCGGATATCGTTAGTTCGAAATTATTAGATAGATAAGGTTGGAATGAAAATTCTGGAATCACTATCGTTCCTTCGCCAGAGAACGCTAAAGTTCCTGTTGTCAAAGTCCCTGTAGTTGGTTCTGAAGCCAGATTAGAAATTGTAAGGGTTAAAGAAGAATCGACAGACAAAGTTGTGGATACGTTAGAGGGGGCTGGAGTGGAGGTTGGGGATTCTAAGTAAATGGCTGGAATGGAGAGGTTCTCATTGCTTATTTGCAATGTTCCTCCAGATAAGGTTATGCCTAAACCTCCTAAGCTAGTTGAAGAAGCAATTTGTAAGACGCCGCCGCTCAAAAAGCATGAATTTACAAAAGCGCTGTTATCTCCTGATAAAGTTAATGTTCCTCCGCTAATATTAACTACTCCTCCGGCTCCGCCAGAAATGCTTCCGGAAAAAAGAGCAGTTCCTCCAGTGATAGTGAAATTCAAAGCTGCAGGTAGTGCAGGAGGAGGGGCACTAGTTATATTGCCGGATACAACCAAGGTTCCGGAGTTTGAAAAACTATCTATAGAAGTTAAGTTGTCTGTTATGGTTAAACTTCCTTTATTGGTTAGATCTACTATATAAGAAATAGGGCCGTTTAAGGTTACTGTTCCACTAGTAACTTCAAGAGACCCCCCTGAAGTTGATTGGTTTCCTGTAATACTCGCTGATGTAGTATAGGTGCCCGAAGTCCCTAGATTAAATGTTAACTGCCCATCTAGAATGCTAATGGGGCCTGTTGTTGGAAAAGAATTTGAATTGTCTATTATAACAGCTCCGACTCCTGAAATAACGGTGCCTCCAGTCCAGGAGTTTGTGGAGCTAGTATTGGATAAAACGATCGATCCGACAGGTTCAAAGGTAACAATGGATCCGGTAGTAGATTCTGATATGAGTCCTGTTAAAGTTAAGGTTGGAGGTGCAGTACTTGAAGTTAAGGGTCCTAAAAGAATAGAGCCGGCAGTAGATACAGAAACATCTCCGAGATATGTTTCTTGAGAGCTTGTTGTATTACTTAGAAAAAAAAATCCAACAGTTCCACCGGTTGCTAATTCGACACTAGTTAGTGAATTCCAATTTGAAGGTCCTTGAAACTCTAAACCTGCCGTTTCCCCAGTAATTGATACGAGCGTATTACTTAAAGTAACATCAGAGTTTAGCGTGGTTATGCCGCCAGTTACGTTAATAGATGAATATTCTCCATTAATAGTGGATCCCCCAGTATCTCCCTCTATGGTCAACGTTTGTGTGATGGAAGGCATGTCGGCCGTAATCGTAAAACTGGCAATGTTGATGTCTATAGTGCCGCCTAAAGCTGTATTTATATTTGAAATAGCAGAGGAGAAAGTGCCGGCAGCTTCAGTTCCATTATCTGTAGAAGCGGTTACGGTTGCGGTTGTTGTTGCAGAAAGAGTTCTTGCACTAAAGCAAGAGAAGGAGGTGATTAGTAAAAAGAGGGCCAGTTGATTTTTCATAAAAGTCCTTAAGGAGAATAAAAGTTCAATTTAAGTAGGAAATATTTAAGTTTCAAGTTGAAAAATCGATAATATTATTATATTTTTTTGTTCGTGACTGATCTTGAAGAAAGTGGCTTTGGATTTTATTTTTTTGCAGTTTTATTTTTGAAAAAATAAATCCTAAAATGTTAATTGTAAGCGTGTTACGAATAATTTAAAAAGAGATTGTTGCATTAAATTCTTCAAATCATTAGGATAATCATGTTTCTAATTTGATAGATAGCCTGATGGGGTGTCGCCAAGTGGTAAGGCAGCGGTTTTTGGTACCGCCATTCGGAGGTTCGAATCCTTCCATCCCAAATATCAAATAGCGAAATTCTTAAGAGATAGGCCCTCATAAAGAGGTGTCCGTAGTTGGAGTGTGTTGTTCTAACGTCATCGCACGACCTCCTCTCCTATTTCTAGAATTGCGTGTGAGAAAGTGCGATTAAATTGTTGTTTATAACGTTGTGTTTTTGAGTAATGTCAACGTTTCTTTTTATCCATTTCCATATTAGATAACATATGTCATTCGATTGAATTCCAATGATATTGCGTAAATTTCCTGAATCGAGGAGAAAAAATGAAATTAAAGATGCTAAACCGTTTGTCGTCTAAAAAAAGTGACAACAATCGAATCCGTAGAGAAGGGAATATCCCTGCTGTAATATACTCTCCGGGAGTTGCTAATGAAAGCGTTACTGTTGATGGAGTAGCTTTTAAAGAAGTTATAAGAAAAATGATTTCAGGTCGTTTGTCAACCACGAAGTTTGTTTTGGTTGATGGAGAAAAAGAAGTGCCTGCGATTATCAAAGAAATTCAGTATCATCCTACAACCTACCAAGTTTTACATTTGGATTTTGAAAGAATGATTCCTGGCGTTTCTATGTCTTTGAATATTCCTGTTGAGTTTGCAGGAGTGGCTGAATGTGTAGGGATTAAACTAGGTGGATTTTTAAGAACTGTAGTGCGTCATGTGAAAGTTTCTTGTGTGCCTGAGAATATTCCTGAAGTTTTTACAATAGATGTAAAAGACTTGGCTATTGGACAGTCAGCAAGACTTTCAAGCATTCAGATGCCAGAAGGGGTTACACCTAAGAATTCTTTAAAAGAAGTTGCTGTTGTAATTGCAAAACGTTAGTCATGAAATGCTAGATCAAAGCCCTTTTTATTTGATTGTTGGGCTTGGAAATCCAGGGCGAGCTTATGCAGACACTAGGCATAATATAGGATTTAAAGTAGTAGACGCGCTTGCAAAGAAGCATCAGTGTGAATTTAGAAGCGTAAATGCTTTCCATGGTCTCATAGCAGAAGGGGTTATAGAAGGGAAGAGAACTCTTCTCCTAAAACCGCAGACGTATATGAATAGCAGTGGAGAAGCTGTAAAAGTTTGCTCTTCTTACTATAAAGTGCCTTTAACTCAGATGTTAGTAGTGTCCGACGATATTTATTTGCCTTTTGATCATATTCGAATCAAAACGAGCGGCAGTAGCGGCGGTCATAATGGTTTAAAAAGTATAGAGTCTCATTTGGGTACTCAAGTCTACATGAGATTAAGAGTGGGAGTTAGCAACAAAAGCAGCGAAGATCTTGCTGATTATGTTTTATCTCCTTTCTTGGATGAGGAAAAACAGAAGCTGCCTGACCTTGTAGAGCAAGCAGTCAATACTCTTGAGCGTTGGCTTAGTCTCGGGGTAGTAGCAGCCATGCAGCATACAAATACTAGTCGGGAAGAAAAGAAACCTGAAAAAAAATTAGGAGAATAGAAAGATGGCAAAAAAAGAAAGAACACATCTTTATGAAGGGATGTATATTCTCAGTGCCAGCTTAAGTGATGACGCCAGACAAAAAGCGTTGGATAAAATTACCGTAGGCATCACTAAGAGAAGCGGAGAATTACATAAAAGCATTGAGCAAGGTCGTAAGAAGTTAGCTTATGAAATCAATACGAGACGAGATGGTTATTATGTTCTTCTCTATTTTTCTGTGCCTTCTACTGCAATGGCAGAAATGTGGAGAGAATACCATTTAAACGAAGATCTTATTCGATTTATTACTCTTCGTGTAGATCAAGTTCCTGAAAAAATTGAATTTAAACCTTTATCTGTTTAGGAGACAAGGCGATGACAACAGTATTTAAAAAAAGCCCAGTAGAGAGTCTTTTCTCTAAAAAGCGAAAGCAGTGTCCTTTTGTGGCAGCAGGAATGCACCATATTGACTATAAGGATATTGAGACTTTATCTAGATTTATTACAGAGAGAGGGAAGATCCTCCCAAGAAGGATTACAGGTGTGTCTTTTACTTATCAAAGAAAGCTCTGTTCTGCGATTAAAAAAGCTAGGCATATGGCCTTATTACCATTTGTATCTGAAGATTAAACTGCAGAGGAGAACCATATTATGCAAAATCAATTATTACTTCTAGAAGACGTAGAAGAATTAGGACGAAGTGGCGATCTCGTCGTTGTAAAACCGGGCTATGCAAGAAACTTTCTTATTCCTCAAAAAAAAGCTGTTGTAGCGGATAAATATACACTCCGTTTAAGAGCGCGTTTGACAGAAGAAAGAGCTCAGAAAGCTATTGTTGATAAAAAAGCATCTGAAGAGATAGCTGAGAAGTATACTTCTCTTGATTTATCCATTGAAGTAAAAGTGGATGCTGATGGAAGAATGTACGGCTCTGTGGGAGCAACAGATATCGTAAAGATTTGTGCTGCTCAAGGCTTAGAGATCGAAAAGAAATCTGTAGTTTTAGCTCATCCGATTAAGACTGTAGGAGTTCATAACATTCAACTGAAATTAAAAGAAGGCGTAATAGCTACTATAAAGTTGAATGTATGTGGAGATAAAATGCCTAAAAAAGTTGTTCAAGTTCAGGCTCCTGAAGTTTCAGAAGAAATAAGTTCTTCTGAATAAGGAATTGAAATTTGTTCAACCTTACTTATCTTTCTAAGAAAGCTGCTATACAAAAGCAGCTTTCTTTTATTTCCCCGGCTAAAATAAATCTTTTTTTTAGAGTTCTTTGCAAAAGAGCTGATGAATTTCATGAAATAGCTTCTTTATATCAAGCCATTAGCTTGCACGACACGATTAGTATAAGCCACTCAGAAGAAGATGTATTCACTTGTTCAGATCCTATGCTTCTCATGGATGATAAGAATCTTGTTTGCAAAGCGCTTAAATTATTTAGGCAAAAAACTGGAATTTGCGATCAGTTACGAATTCATTTAGAAAAACGTATCCCCATAGAAGCCGGATTAGGAGGGGGAAGTTCTAATGCGGCAACCGCCCTCTGGGCGTTTTTTCAAATGTTTTCCCTTGAGATTTCTCGGGAAGAGTTAGCGTCTCTAGGATCTCTCTTAGGCTCAGATGTCCCTTTCTTTTTTTCTTCAGGAACAGCATATTGCACCGGAAGAGGTGAGAAATTAACAGAAGTTATTCTTTCTGATTTTTTGAGATCCTCTTCTATTTGGATTGCAAAACCATCTAAAGGGCTTTCTACTCGTTTGGTTTACTCTAAAGTTAATCCCTCTCAACTTTCAATAAGAGATCCTCAAGAAAGTTTAAGTTCGTTTATTAAAGGAAAAACGCCGCTCTTTTATAATGATTTGGAAGAAAGTGCCTTTTTTCTTTATCCGGATTTAGAAAAAATTAAAAGAGACCTTTTAGATCTAGGTTTTGATCAGGTTGTTATGAGTGGAAGTGGAACATCATTTTTCTGTATAGGGACTCTAGATGATCTAGTTCTTGAAGGAGTAGAATTCTTCTCAATCAACCTTATTCAGAAGTTGAATTTAAGATGGTATGCATTATAACTGTGAATTTGATATTATATAGCATTCGAGCAATGAGGTTTTTTTATGATAAAGAATTTATGTAAAGAGCGCATGATTGTTATTACTGGAGCCGCAGGAATGATTGGATCCTCAGTAGTAAAGTGCCTTAATGACTGTGGACATACAAACCTATTGCTGGTTGACAATTTAGAATCCACGGAGAAATGGAAAAATCTGTTGGGAAAACGTTTTTCTCATCTGATTGCAATTCAAGATTTATTTTCGTGGCTTGAGGGGAGAGGAGCGGAAATTCAAGCGTTTATTCACTTAGGGGCTTGTTCTGATACATTAGAAAAAAATGGGGATTACCTTATGGAAAACAACTATCGGTTTTCTGTAAAGCTTGCAGAGTATTCTCTAAAGCATGGCATTCGTTTTATTTATGCTTCATCAGCTGCAACGTATGGGGA
The DNA here is from genome assembly GCA_945898205.1 of Chlamydia trachomatis. GTDB lineage: Bacteria > Chlamydiota > Chlamydiia > Chlamydiales > Rhabdochlamydiaceae > CAIJXB01. The sequence continues at coordinate 8,620 of CAMDHO010000012.1, forward strand.
TGGAAAGCAAGGATTTTCTGATGATCATATCAGGCTTAACGATCTAAGACCTTTAAATCTATATGGCTTTTCTAAGCATCTATTTGACCTTTGGGCTGATCAACAAGGGCTGTTAAACCAGTTTGTCGGATTGAAATATTTTAATGTATTTGGCCCTAATGAAGATCATAAGGGGCGGATGGCTTCTATGGTGGCTAAAATGTATCCGCTTGTTCAAAAGGAAGGGGTTTTAAGTCTTTTTAAATCTTCTGATCCTGCGTTTGTTGATGGAGGACAGTGTCGCGATTTTATTTATATAAAAGATGCGGCACGGATTACTTGTGACTTTCTATCTATAAAAACGGGTGGGATTTTTAATCTAGGCTCAGGGATTCCCACCACGTGGAACCATTTAGCTTCACAGGTTTTTATAGCAGCTAAGCTCCCGGTGCAAATTAAGTATATTCCTATGCCGGACGATTTAGTAAAGCAGTATCAAAATTTCACATGTGCAGAAGTACAAAAACTTATGAACTGTTTTAATATATCCGATTCGAAGGCCTTGTGTGCCTTTTCTATTGAAGACGCAGTTTATGATTATGTAGTAGAGTATCTAGCAAAGGATCGAAAATGGTAAAGCTCATTGGAATGTTAAATCGGTTTAATCCGATCAAGGTTCTCGTAATTGGGGATTTTATGTTGGATACTTATACAACAGGTAAGGTAAAAAGAGTTTCTCCCGAGTCGCCTGTTTGTATTTTACATGTACAAAAAGAAGAGAGTTTAGCTGGTGGAGCTGGAAATGTAGCTCTTAACCTTGCGGCTTTAGGAGCCAAAGTTTTTGTGATCGGTCGAGTTGGACAAGATATTGCAGGAGATGAGTTAAAAGATTGTCTTGAAAGAGAAGGGGTTATAACGGATGGGCTTGTCTATCAAAAAGGATTTAAAACTCCTGTTAAAAATAGATTGATCGCGGATTCTCAACAAATACTTCGTGTGGATTTTGAAACAATTACAGCTTTGCCAGAGGGAATAGAAGAAGAAATCATTCAAACTATTCCTGGTTTTTTAGATAAAGTTCAGATTGTTGCAATCTCTGATTACGCTAAAGGTTTTTTATCAAGGAGTTTATTGCAAGCTCTCATCCAAATGGCTAAAGTTCGAGGCATTCCTGTTATAGTAGATCCTAAGGGGGATGATTTTTCAAAATATGATGGGGCGACAATGATTAAGCCTAACTTAGCTGAAGCATTTGCTGCGGCAAGACTAGCTCCTCCGGACCCATTAGAAAAAGTAGCCGAAAAGATTTTTAAGTCATGTAATATAGATTCTTTGCTTATTACAAAATCAGAAGCAGGAATTGCTCTTTTTCATCGCAATGGGTCTTTTCAAGATTTTCCAGTGCGCTCTAAAGAAGTAAAAGATGTAACAGGGGCAGGAGATACTGTGCTTGCAACGTTGACATTAGCCTTAGCTAATTCTCTAGATGTTAAATATGCTGCCCAGCTTTCCAATATTGCAGCAGGGATAGCTATTGAAAGGATGGGGTGTGCTCGCATTGATTTATCAGACTTAGCAGAAAGACTTTTGGAATTTGACGTAGAAAATAAGATTTTTGATGAAGAGCATCTTTATGCTCTTCAACAAGTGCTAAAAGGAAAGAGGTTTATTGTGTTAGGCTTAGATAGTCAAGATGGAATGACTATTCAAGTTTTTCATAGTCTTAGAAAACTTGCTGGAAAAGACCAAGAAAAAAAACTTATTGTTTATGTAAAAGATGATAATCCAAATGAAGATTTTGTTCTGATGCTTTCTTCTTTTTCAGAGGTGGACTTTATCGTATTAAAATGTGAAAGCCTTAGAAGTCTTTGCGATGTCATTCACCCTCATCAAATTTACATGATGGAAACAGATGGAAAGCTTAGTCTTCTTGAGCATGCTTCAGCGCTGCTTTCTAGGATGAGAGATTCTCAGCCACGTGTATTTTAAATAGATTCGTTTAATCTTTGAATTCTTAGCTCTAGTGTAAGAGGCAAAGTGAAAGGTTAGAGCTTTCCGTAGAATTTAAATTCTTCGCTGTAATTTTTTGCCTTTAATCCCCCAAAACTTCCCAAGAAGTAAAAAATGTTTGCATTGTTAGAAAATCATTCGCTATGCGTAATAGCCAGAAACTGGGTATTTTTTATGAGATTAATTCTCTCATGCGAAGATCGACAATATATTTTTGGCGCGAATCTGATTCGACGATCTATCCAATGTTGAAAGTTCTAGCAAAAGAAGGGAAGGTGCTGTCTGAGATCGTTTATGTGGGAAAGAAAAAGAAAGAGGTCTTTTCTATTACAGAAATGGGACGGATGGAGTTTAAGGTTTGAAAGTCCTACAGGCGAGGAAACCCCACGTAATGAGTTGCTTCTCAAGTTTTTTTTCATAATCGATCGAAATCAGATGATCCGGTTGCTTCAAGAAAGATTAGAGAAAGTTAAAAAGATTCACGAAGAATAGAAAAAAATTGAAGAGAGACTAGAAAATATAGTGGATTCGCCTCAAGGCTCTGCGATATGGAATTACTCTCCTTGAATCAGAACTTACATGGTTAAATGATGAGATAGGTCAATAAAATGCAAAATCGGATAGTAATTATTGGAGCAGGGCTTGGTGGTTCGGAAAGAAGAGCAATCAAGTGCCTTTGAAATGAGGCCCTTACTTCCAAATTTGGGTATTTCAGTTGATAATTTCTCGTAAGAGGATCGTAAGATTCGATTGTAAGATAGCCCATTTGAAAGAGCAAAGCTGGTAAAGGAAGAGTTTCAATCTCAAATGTCTGTAATAAATCTCTGGTTCCTTCTAATTGATCTAGGTCTAGAATTTTATATTCGTTTTTTCTTTTTTCTTTATTCAACTTTTCGAGCAAAACTTGTGGTGTTGCCGATTCAAACCAAAAGTTGTAGAATTCGTTTATATCTAAGGCGCAAGTTAAAGAAAAAGGACTGTAGATTTTAGCGCAGTTTTCCTTAAAACAATACCCGTTGTAGCATAGGGTTAAATTTTTTCGTATTTGTGCATAAGGAACTTTTCGAAAATTTGCCCACTGCTCTATATGTTCTTTAAAATAGAGATCGACTTCTTTATCTGTGTATCCACAGATATCAGAAAACTCCTCTAACATCGTGAGATTTTTAAGATTATTTAGACCAGATAAAAGTCCTGATTTACTAAAGGCGCTAACGCTAGTAACAAAGACAAACTTGACAAGTTTTGATTGGGCTTTGATGATGCAGGCAAAACTTTTTAATAGTTCTCGAATTTCTATAGCAAGCTTGGAATCAGGTACACTATGTAAGATGGGATAATCATATTCATCAATTAAAATAGCTACAGACTTAGATGGCTATTTGTTGCTAAGCTGGCTAATAAGATGCCTAATTACTATTGTAATATCTGCACATTTTTTAACTTTTACACCCTGTTCTATTCCGATTCCGACTAAGAGATCGATGAGCCCTAAATTAAATTTTTCAGCACTTTTCCTGCTGATTTCTGAAAAATCAAGCTGAATAACCCCTATAAGGATTCCAGTCGTAGTCGCTAGTTGCTATCCAAAGGCCTTCAAAAAGTTCTTCGTTTATTGACAATAAGAGAATAGATAAACTTTGTTTTGTCTACATATAAACAATTTTGTTCTCGAAGTTCTGAAAATTCACTGATTCCAATAGGAAGCTTTTGCATGGGTATGCTCTTCTTTCTCTTAATGTTAATTGCAATTGATTTAATTCTCAATCTTTTATTAAATAATTTTATTAGGAATTGTGTTAAAATGTGAAATCCTTAGAAGCCTTTGCGATGTCATCCAGTCGCATCAAATTTGCATGATGGAAGTGGATGAGAAAGGGCGTTATAAGGATTCCTTGAGTCTTTGAATTCTGAGCTCTAGAGGGGGGTGAGACGAAAAAAACCGAAGCAGCCCCTGCTTTTTACCGGAAGAAATCTTTAGAGAAGCAAAAGAGGGCTTTGCAGTTTGAGGGTCTTGCATATGTTGCATTCTTTGTAAGGCCTCAAGAGCCGCAATCATTTTCTGTTTTCCAGCAATCTGAGCCCCTCCAAGATCGGCTCTAAATTCTCTGTATCTAGAAAACCAAGCAACGATAATGGATCCTAAAACCATAAAAATAACTTCAAAAAGAATAACAAATATAGTGTAACTTAAATAGGATCCGGAAGAAGAGTCTTCTTTGCTTTTTCCAAGAGAAGAAAAAGCAAAGGCAAGGGCTCGAGCTAGAAACATTACAAAGGCGTTTATAACCCCTTGAATTAAAGTCATAGTGACCATGTCACCATTCTGGATGTGAGCGATTTCATGAGAGAGCACCCCTTCTAGTTCTTTAGAAGACATTCTTTCTAACAGGCCGGTAGAAACAGCAATTAAAGAACGTTTTTGGGAGGGACCTGTTGCAAAGGCATTGGGTTCAGAAGAGTTGTAAATACCGACTTCAGGCATATATGTAAAGTGAGCTTGGTGGCACAGGTCATGGACTAGAGATATAAGAGATCTTTCTTCTCCGGTTGCATTATTAGGATCGATTATTTTAACGCCCATCATCCATTTTGCCATAACTTTAGAAAGTGCTAAAGAAATGAAAGCGCCACCCATACCCCAAATAAGACAAAAAATCATTAAAGAGGTATAGTTGATTCCATAGGACGTTAGATAAGGTTTTACGTTAAATAAATTTAAAATAATAGTTACGGTGACAATGACAAGAAGGTTGACTGCAAGAAATAAGAAAATTCGTTTTGCCATTCCCATATGAAAACCCCTTTTAATAATTAAGCTAAAGCCTTATTATTTCCTAGAAAACAGGATCCTGTCAAGGACCTTTAAAAAAATGAGCTAAAATGAAGTTTTTATTTTTTATTCTGACGAGTACTTTTTTTTGTATTTCTCTTTTTTCAGAAGAACCTCAATTAAAAGGAACTTTAATAGAAAGGATTAAAGAAGAAAAACCTGGATCTCTGGCTAATCGATAGGGAGAGAACAGGCCAGGGAAGTTTCTTGTGAGATTGCTGATATAACAGTACATACATTTTATGCATCGTCGCTGTCTAGAGCTTTGGAAACCGCGCAAATTATTGCAGAGCCTCATAAAAATGCGAATTGTATATTTGACCCAACTCTTCGGTTTTTTTAAAAAGATCAAGCTAGTTGGCTTGATTTTTTGAAATCGAAAAGAACTAAAAAAAGAGATGAAACAAGAGATTGCTAAAGATTCTATTGCGTATCTAAAAAATCTTGTGCAGAAACATCCGGGTGAGACTGTTGTTGTTGTTGTTGTTGTTGTTGTTGTTGTTGTTGTTGTTGTTGTATCGCATCAGATGGTTTTTAAACCTGTTCTTCTAGCTTTAAGTAATTAAAATTCTTCCGAAATAACGGTTGAAAACGCGTATGCTTTGTTTATTCTAGGGGACGGAGAAACTCTTTCTATTGAACACTAATAGGAGCTCTTCTTAGAATGTTATTTATCCTTAAGGAGAGGTTTTTTTATGGAATTCCCGCTTTCAACACTTAGAGACTGGTTTCAAGAAAATGAAACAAAGATTCAAGCAGATTTTTTTCATTTTTTACAATTTAAAAGTATCAGTACAGATTTGTCTTACAAGGGAGAGTGTCTCAAGACAGCTAATTGGCTTCTGTCTTACTTAGAAGAGCTAGACTTTAAAGGAGACCTTTTAGAAAACTCAGGTCTGCCTGTTGTGTTTGCTGAAATAAAAAAAGATTCGTCTTTCCCAACTATATTAATTTATCATCATTACGATGTTCAGCCGGTGGATCCGATTGATCTATGGTATTCAGATCCATTTACCCCTAGTTTGAAAGAAGGGAAGGTATTTGCAAGAGGGGCATCTGACAACAAGGGGCAGTGCTTTTTAACGATCACAGCCCTAAAGGCAATCAAAGAGCTTTTAATTGATCTTCCTTTGAATATTAAATTGTTTATCGAAGGTGAAGAAGAATCTGGTGGGAATGGCACTCAAGAGGTTTTGAAAAAATATAGAGAAAAATTCCAATCAGATTATCTTTGTGTTATAGATTTTGATATTCCATCTAAGGATGTTCCGGCTGTTTCTATGGGGTATAGGGGGTTATTAGCTGTAAATATAGAATGTACGAATGCTTCGACAGATCTTCACTCAGGTATTCATGGTGGAATAGCCTTAAATCCTAACCGTATTCTAGTAGATCTATTAGCTAAGTGTTGGGATGAAAAAGGAAGAGTAACAATTCCGCATTTTTATGAAAATATTCAAGAGATCTCCCAAAAAGAAAAAGATTTGGTTGATTTTTCTTTTGATGAAGAAAAATATCGCAAAAATTTCGGTGTAGGAGCTCTTTGTTTCGAGGAGGGCGTTGCTTCTCCAAAAGAAGCAAATGGACTTTTTCCAACGTTAGAAATTAATGGGATGTGGGGTGGCTATACAGGGATGGGCTTTAAAACTGTGATTCCTGCAAAAGCATTTGCAAAAGTGTCGTGTCGTCTCGTCCCAGGTCAAGATCCTCATGAGATAATGAAGAACTTAGAGCAATTTATGTTGCAAAATACACCTAAGAATGCTGAATTGAAAATAACATGGCATCATGGGGCAAAAGCCTATCGAGCGACAGGGAGCTCTCCGTTGATTCAGGCTGTAAGAAAAAGCATGGAAGAGATTTTCGAGAAAAAACCTTGCTTATCCACTTTGTGCGGAGGTGCTGTTCCTATTGTTCGCGACCTAATGGAGGCTTCTCAGTCAGAGCCAGCTATGTTTGGTTTTGCTCTGGATACGGATAATGTTCATGCGCCCAATGAACATTTTGAGTGGGAGTGCTTTAAAAAAGGGTTTATGACGGTGGCTCGGTTGTTATGGAAAATATCTCATGGAAAAAAAGAATGCTAGGATTTTTAAAGGGAAAAGAAGTTTCTTTTTCTACTCATAATATTTTGCCGGTTATTTTTATTTTTTTTGCTTTTTCTGCCATGAGTTTACAGGCTTCGCATTTCTCTGTTCTATTGCAAGCTACTGCTGTTTTACTTTTTATATCTTCTTGTTTGTGGAGTTTTAAAGGGCTGGTTTTTTCAGTGGCTCTTTCTTGTGTGTTTTTTATAGTTGTAAGTCCCAATGTTTTTTTGAGTTTTTCTTCTCTTATTTTTTTTCTGATTATGATAACTACGGGTGTTATAGTTGTTTTACTTAAGAAAAATTCGATAATTACTCAAAAATCTAAAAGGGAAGAACTAGAGCGGCTTAAGATTTGGGAGTCTCATTATTATGCCTTTCGTCACGAATTTTTGGATGAGTTAGCAGCAGTAAGAGATACCCAGGAGGATTTGTTTTTTATAGATCAAGAGTTGCAGAGCTTAGAAAAAGAACGTATAGAAGAGTTTTTAGAAGAAGATGCTTGTCAAAAAGCTTTAGTAGAGCTTTTTATCGCTTCTCAAAAAAAAGTATTAGCTTTGGAGCAAGAGGTGGAGCTATTAGAAGAGATCCTTTTAAATACGTTCAAAGTTCAAGTTAAACCCAGACTAGTGCAAAAAGAAAAGAGTAAAGAAAAAGACAGGCAATGGACTCTTTTTTAATAATCTTTTGGCCTTATTCTCCGTAGCTATGGAAAGTTTCTGTCAATTTTTTCCGGGATATTTCATCAAATGCAATGCCGGACTTGAGTAAGTTACGAGCTATTTCTCTAGCTTCTATTCTAAGCCAATTTAGATGGCCTTCCTGCAGCTATGGTTCCTCTTCATTTAAATGGGTGTTAATTAAAAACATCGAATGCTTTTTTAATAGAAGGATCGTCAAGCTTTGGTGGAAGATTCTCTTTATTTAAGCTTCCAGGCCTAGTTAAAAAAGCTGACTAGCTATCTAGGGCAGTCTTAATATGAGGGAGTATGAGATTTATGGCTTCATTTGCACTATGAGTAAATTTATTGAGTTCTATTGTGAGAATCGGCATTAACGTATCCAAGGTGTTAAGATTTCATGACCGTTTTCAGTGATAAGGATTGTGTATTCCCATTGAGCACTAGGTTTAAGATCGGCTGTTCGGGCCGTCCAGTGGTCTTGTGGATCGATAACAGCAGATCTCATTCCAGCATTAATCATAGGTTCAATCGTAAAGATCATTCCTTCGGCAAGGGGGATAGATAATTTGTTGTAATGATGAGGTATTTGAGGGGACTCATGAAAGCTAATTCCTACACCATGTCCTACAAATTGATTTACAACAGAGCATCCGTATTTGGATGCATAGTCTTCAATGATCTCTCCAATTTCATAAACAAAAATCCCCGGTTTTAAAAAAGAGGTAGATTTTTGGAGACATTCATAGGAAACATCAAGAACTCTTTGTTTTTCTTCACTAATTTTACCAATAGCAACCATACGGCTGCAATCTCCGTAATATCCGTTTAAAATACAAGTTACATCGATATTTAAAATATCACCATCTTTTAAAGGGACATTGTTTGGGATTCCGTGGCAAATGACTTCATTTAAAGAAGTGCAAATGCTTTTAGGGAAGGGGGGAGATCCATATCCTAGAGGTGCCGGAGTAGCTCCAGCTTCCTTATGCAAATTTTCAGCGAGTGTGTTGAGTTCATTTGTTGTTACGCCCTGAATAGCTTGTTTGCAAATAGTATCTAAAATGCGGGCTGCCAAATGACCTGATAAACGAACTCCGGATATTTGTTCTTTATTTTTAAGTAGAATCCCATAGGACTTTAGATAACGACTTCTTAAGATTTCTAGACATGAGTGAGGAAGTTCGGGAGCATGGCATTTTTTCCATTTTTTTCCACTTCCACACCAGCATGGTTCATTTCGGTTGAACATAGAGATTTCCTTATATTTTCAACCAGTTTAACGGTTTCTGGTGTTTTAATGTAGAATTATTTGCTGGTTTTCCTGTAATCATTTTTTTTGAGCACTTAGTGTTTAATAGTTAGTTGTTTATGTTGGTTCTTGGGAAGTTTTAGAGCGCTGCGGAAAAATACTTAACTAGCAGGAGATGAATCGATTATAACGTCAAATTTCAAGGCCATTTTAGAATAGTTTCACCATGCTCACAACTGCTCCTAAACGGGGTGAAACCAGAAGAAAACAGAATTCTCATCCCTTCTAAAAACATGTTTACAGGGCATATGAAATTCCAATACAACCAAGAAAATTAATATCTCTGCGGAACCGATTTCTGTGTAAAAAAGTCAAAAAGAATGAGCTCTTAACGTTCTTTCTTTTATAACTCTTTATCCAATTTAGAACCCATTTTCTTTTCTTTGTTTGGGAAGCTTTTGAAGATGTTGTTACACTTCCCAAGCAAAGAAAAGAAACAGTGCGCCAAGACAAGTGCACATTAACTTGCTGATGCAAGTTCAGCCGAGAAAGGGTAGCAACCCATCTCCTATCCACGCCTTGAGTAAATGGAGCTAACAACATGGGCTAAGCGTAGGCGGAAAAGACTGTAGGCCGTAATCCGCAAGGGTGAAGCGATTGAGCCTGTAAACGACTGACGAACCCATCTTTTTTCTTTTAACTAGTTCAGCTAACTTTTCTTTTTATTTAAATCGAGGAGGGAAAATGGGGCGCCCATCATTCAAAAGCAAGGAAGACAAGAAAAATCTTATAGAGGATTGGCAAGCGAGCGGGCTCAGCATTCGTAAGTGGTGTCAGCAGGTGCAGATTCCGCAAAGCAGATTTCATCAATGGAAAAATAAATTATTGCCTGTCAAAAAAACAGTTCCAAATGCATTCGTTGAATTGCCTGAAGAAAAAGTAACAGATATTCAGCTGGAGTATAAAGGAGTTAAAATTTATCTAAGCAAAGGTTTTGATGAAAATCTTCTTTCAGAATGCTTTCAAGTAATTAGGAGGTTGCCATGTTAACCCTAGCAACTAGCACCCGGTTTTTTCTCTATCAACATGCTGTGAATATGCATAAGAGTTTTGAGGGTCTTATGCATATCACAGAAGAATCATTTCCGGGAGAGATCTTCTCTGGAGCGTTCTTTATTTTCCTTACTAGAAGAAAAGATCAGATGAAAGTTCTTTATTGGGATGTGGATGGTCTTGCTATCTGGTTTAAACGCTTAGAAAAACCGCCTTTTGATAGTCCTAAAACAGAGCTTGAGATTCTTCGAGCTGAGCATGCGAATCTTCAAGCAAGCTATTTTGAAGTTAAAGAGCGGCTCGCCTGGCTTCTTCGTCAATTGTTTGGCAAGAAATCTGAAAAGGTTATTTCTGGTGTTTCTACTAGTATGCAACTAGAGTTTGAAGGTTTTTCCGTCGAAACTTTAACTCCGCCCATACAGCCTGATTCCGAACCTAAACCGCTTCGCAAACCGGTCCGAGACGGAAAGGATGCAATTAAGCTTCCTGCAGATTTACCTGTTAAAACAACTGTCATCGACATCCCTGAAGAAGACAAGCTTTGCAAAGAAACAGGATTGCCTCTTGTGAAAATAGGACAAGAAATAGCGTGCAAACTGGCTCATACTCCTGGAAGCTGTTTTATAAAGGAACTTATTCGCTTTAAATATGCTCATCCTAATAGAGCAGAGCAAGGCGTTTTCTGTGCCGACTTGCCAAGCACAATTTTTCCTAAGTGCAGAGCTGATGACAGTGTTTTAGCCGATATTTTAGTGAAAAAGTTTGCAGATCACTTGCCTCTCTATCGGATCTCTGAAATTATGGGGAGAGATAATATAGGAATCAGTCGAAAATTACTCTCTCAATGGGTGATGCATTCTGGCGCCGCTTTAACCCCTCTATATAATGAAATGGTAAAAAAAGTCATTTCAAGCGGTAATATTTATGTTGATGAATCTCCAATCAATGTTCAAGCTAAAGGGGAGATTCAAAAAGGCTATATGTGGGTGATTGTTCGAGGAAATGAATCGAATCCTCCTTACAGAATCTATGATTTTTCGGAAAATAGGTGTCACGACCATATTTTCAAGCTACTTCATGAGTGTAAAGGATCTCTAGATTCTGACAAATATGGAGCCTATGTAACATTAGCTAAAAAAGAGCATATAATTTGGCATCCTTGCTTCGCACATATAAGGAGATATTTTTTTGAGGTTGAATCAGGAGATGTTAAGTTTTGTGAATGGGTGTTAAGGCAAATTCGTTATCTTTACATGTTTGAAAGAGTTGCTTGGAATCGATCCCCCGAAGAAAGACTCAAGATCCGTCAAGAAAAGGAAGTTCCTATCATTGACGAACTCATCAAAAAAATTAAAGAGAGATTCGATAAACTAGACTATTTACCAAAATCGAAATTCAGCAAAGCTATTAACTATTTTTTAGGACTTATACCTTATCTTAAAAATTAAACAAAACACGCCTACTCTAGAATTGACAACAATCTAGCGGAAAGAGCCATTCGACCTTTAACTATTGGAAGAAAAAACTGGCTATTCTTTGGAAGTCTAGATGCCGGTTAACACTCTGCAGTTATCTTTTCTCTAATCCAAACTTGCCGAGGGCTAGGAATTATATTTGAAAGATGTTTTTAGAAGGCTTATGGATCATAATTCTCAAAAATTAGAAGAACTTCTTCCTGATCAATGGTTGCTGGCTCGTCAAAAATCTAACTAGATGAGATGGGTTCGTTAGTCGTTTACGTCGCTTACGCATACATCCATCTCTCCTATTGATATTCGCCATTGATTACCATCCCCAAGACTCTCTTTTTTCACCATGAGTATTGATTGATAACATATTAAAAAACTAAGCTTTGACTCAGATTTGATTTACTTTGACTTTATAAAAGATGCGCGTACAAGTATGGTGGGGCCGTGAACTTGGGTTAAGACAACGTTTCTCATTGTCCTGCATTCTTAATGCCAGGTTTTTAACCACTCATCATACTCTGAAGGTTTTAAACGGAATCTAGCAATGCTTCCTTTGTGAAGACTCATTAACATAATTTCAATAACTTCCACAAGCTTTACTTGATCATCTATTGCTACAGATTCAAAGGCCCTCTGCTTGATCGTTGCTACTGCCATTTTTTTATCCATACATCCTCGAATAATTTCTCCTATTATCAAAATAATAAGGTTGCGATATCGCAATCGAAAGGGGTCCGGATCCCCGAGTTCTTGACGAGTTGCTGAGTAAAGAGAACTAGAGCGCTCATAGGCCCAGATAAACACTTCTCCTAGTAATTCCATATGATTTAATTCATACACACCGAGAAGCCCACTGACGTAGACTTGCTCTGGCATATCAACAAATGACAAGGGGCATAGGTTTTCACGGATTAAAGGGATATTAGCAGCAAGCCTGGATACTCGCTTGTTAACATCCAGGAACGGTTGTAGATAAGGCAAGTGAACCATCACAAAAAACGATTGCTCAAAAGGATCTGTAATGGCATTGGCTGTGTCTAGAATTTGTTCAAAGCATTCGCTAATTAGTTGCGGGATTCCAAGAGGTTGATATACAGATTTAGCTATGCCTACTAGTTGTGAACGCAGGCTTCCACAAGCTCGTTGATCGCGAAGTAAGTTGTCTGATAAAAGAGCATGTAAGTTGAAAATAGTAAAGCTATTAAATTTTACTTGCTCAGCCGACTCTACTATAAACTCAATAGCAGCTTTATGATTTAAGATCATTTGAGCTTCCATGGAATCTTTACCTTCTGGAGATTCTCCAAGCCCTAATAGACGTTCCGTTTCTAGCAATGAATAAGTGTTGCCTTCTAATCGGCTGGAATTCCATGACAAATCAATCAATAGACGGTCTAAAATTTGTCTTGCGTAAGTTCCTGCGGGGCGTTCACTATCTGGAGATTTTCCAATTGAAAATAAATGCTTTCGCGTGGCTTCAGAAAGATAATATGTTTCATTAGGGCGGTATGTATCTAGGAATTCTCGATTATATCCAACTGGACGCCGTGCTTGAATGGGTTTTCGGACAGCTTCCTGAATAGCCAAAGCTATAGGCGATAATGGAATCAAATTTTCTATCACGCCAGTTAATGGCGCATTCAAAGAAGGAGGGGAGATGGCTTTTTCAATGTCTGTAGTAGCTAGTTGCTATCTCCTAGCGCGAGCTTTACCTAAGGAGGTTAACTGTCCTTCCATCGTTAAAAAAGCTAAATAGCGTTGCAAAGATCTTTTAGGTAATGGGGGGGTTAATAGATGTAAAACACCTTCTAAAGAAGCCCCCTCAGGGAACTGCTTGACTATCTGCAAGATAGAGCTAAAAACTTCGTTCAAAATTTGTTTCGCCATCGACATACCCCTTTTACCCATTGGCGCGATTTATTTTAGAATTTCGGTTATTATCCTAAAGTGCCAGCATACCTAGAACTATGGACATCGGATGTCACTCCGGAACAACTAGGAAATATCATGGCTGCAAATGGGGAAGCCATGTCCGTTTTAAGTGACGAAGGCGGCATATTTGACATTTTAAGCGGTCTATATTCTGATGGGAAAGCTAACATCGATCTTTTTCTTCAAGCACATGCAGGAAGCCCCGTACGAGTAGATAGAAAATCAGGTCCTCCAGTATTCATGGAAAGACCTGTTTTATCCATGGGATTAACAGTTCAACCTCAAGTAATAAAAAGCATATGTGGAAATAAGACCTTTAGAGGAAGAGGGCTTCTCGGAAGATTTCTTTATGCCATCCCAAAGTCGAATATAGGCTCTAGAGCTATTTCTCTTGGACTATGTCCTTTGTCAAGACGATGCTGAATTTCTTCAAGAGCGCTAGGAATTAATAGCCTGGGTTTACGTTTAGGAGATGTTTTTCTATAAAAGCCTCCAGGGCCTTGTTCTCTAAATAATTTTACGCTAGGTTTCATCGTTATAGAAGGAATTCCAAAAGCTCTGATAATTTCAGCTTGAGTTGAAATACCGCTCACACAAAACTGACTGACAATCATTTTGAAACTTTTGACGTCCTCTTCAGCGTGACTAAATACGGGCATTGAGTGCCCATTGAAATAGCATAGTTTGCCATCATCTTTCGTATAGGCTAAATCTTTGTTGATTGCTACGGTGCCTTCTGCAAAGAGAGGGGTAAACATTTGAGGTTGTGTCATACGATTCCAAAAAAGTGATTTCTGCCTAACTTTAATATCAGAAATCTGATTTTTTTGGATCTTTTTTTTAACAAGCTGTTTATTTCGATTTTTGACTTCGAGTAGCTCTCTAAGCCCCTTTCTTGTTTAAAAATTAGTTTATGCGATCAGGATGTCTGAATTTGCTTTTTTAATAAACTTCCAGGTTTTGTTGTGCTGATAGCACGAGATTGCTCTTGCTTATTTGACAAGAGCAATCTGTCCATTGTCGACGCACTAATATGTAATAATTTAAAGCGAACCTCTGGAGGTAAAGATAGATGCCCATAATTTTCTAATTTACGTAAGAGTTCTGGTAAAAAAGGGACTAATCTTTTAGAGCAGATATAATTAGCAGCTTTCCAGACTGTTAGTAACGCTTGGCATACTTCTGGTCCATAGATAGGTTTTCTATGGACCTTTTGACTGATAGGTGTCTTTACTTTGCCAAGTAAGTTGATGGCATATTTTCGTTCATAACCTGTGGTTGCAATGAATCCATCTAAAATCTTACTTTTCTCTTTCCAACACGATTCTCTATAACCTGTTCGAACTTTTTCTAATAATTTTTTGTGCAATTCTAAACTTATGCGATTTTCCATAATAGCCTCGTTAAATCAACCTAAAAATGGTTTGATTTTATTTGAAGCAACACTTAGTGAGAAGTAAGATTTCCAGTGAGTCAATGCGCTAATCAAAGCTCAAATGAGACAATCAAAAAATTATGTGCAGAGCATAACTAATCTGAAACTATTTTTCCTGGGACAAATCTACGGCTTTTTTATGAATTAGTCTCTTTGTGAAATCCCTGAGATCAGGATGTCTGAAGTTAGGTTATACTAGTACGTAACTTTTGGCGGAGTTAGGGTTTAAAATCATAAGAGCAGCTCTTTCTCCAGATACACAAGCAGCTTCCATTGTTCCTGGAAATTCCATTAGAATAGAGGTGTGTTCGCCAGCAAAATAGAGTGCAATGGATTAGCTTTGGTTTTCATCATGGAATTTTTCCTTTTGCACACTTAGTTTTTAATTTTCGCAAGTGCTTTTATAAATTCCTTGAATTTTTCCAGTTGATTCTCGGCTTTTGCCCACCGTTTCACTTCTTGAAGATCAACTTTTTGATCCTGAAATACCATAATAGCTTGCTCCAGGGATTGCCTGTCATTCCAGTGAAAAAAGCTTGAAAGGCGGTCTTTGACGCAATCCGCAGGGGTCAGTAACTCTAGTTGGCCAAATGGTGTGTGTAGAGTTTTAAAACGATGGACGAGCTCTTCTCCTACGGCAACTGGAGGGGTTACAAATTCGATAAAATATGGACAATCTGAGCGTGAAAAGTATTTACCTTTAAATTGAAATCCAAGCTCTAAAAGCACCTCTTTCACTTTAGCTTTGGTTTCATAGGTAACAAAGTCAAGATCGTAGGATAGATAACGATTGCAGGAATAGATAGCAACGCATGCACCGCCCACTAAAACCGTTTTCATGTTATGTTCATTAAATTTAGTATGAACCAACGCAGCCAGATCAGAGATGGAGATCGTTTTAAAGTCTATAATGGTCATGCTAGTGGTTTTCCGGTGCGACGAGGTCGTTTTCTGTCTGATGTTTCATAATATTTTTTCTTGAATTCTTCTGGGAGAGTTTCATAAACACGTTGTAAAAAAGAACGCAATTCTTCAAGAAAGAGATATCGAGGGTTGAACTGAAAAATTCGTGTTTTTCCTACAAGCATACTGACAAGGATTCCACCTTTCTCAAGTCGTAGTAGGGCTTGTTGCATGGGCGAAAGGGTGCACTGGAATTGTTTTTTTAGTTGTAATCCATAGCACGTTTTGTTTTGGAGCAGATAGAAAAGAACCCGTTCTATGGATTCATTGCCAAAAAGAGCCTCTAGCATTGATCACCTCTATTTAAGGTAATGTTACCGTAAATTGAGGTACATGTCAAGAGAGTGTTTTGGGAAACGGAGGGGACAGCAATAGTTCAAAGTTATCAAAATCACTCAATAGCTAATCCTGTTTATTGCGTTCTATGTCTTTATTTTTAACTTTTGAAGAAATGGCTCTATCTTTTCTATTGAACGCCCTTCACATGCATAAATAATCCGACCAGTGCGGAGGTCAAGGAAAACTGTCATGTATTTATGGCCTTTTTTGATGCTAAATTCATCCATGCTTAGCTAGAGCAGTTTTTTGTAATGGATATTCTTAATCGTTTTCCGGTCTAGTCCCAAGAACCTGTTTTTTTAATGCATGCTCACCTGGTCTTTCTAACAAAATATCGACGCGATGTGTTTACTCAGGCAGTTTTAAGCGATTTGCGTGTTTTTTTACGAGTCTATGTAAAGACTTTGAATCAGAACTCATAGAATTCAATGGAGAAGATGACCATCTCATCCGCAAGAAAAACCATCCTACTATTCGTAAAAAGCTATGGGGTGGAGCTTTATGGTCTCCGAGCTATTTTTCTGCTAGTTGTGGAGGAGCCCCAATAGATTCTATTGGCAGGTAGATTGAAGAGCAACAAACGATCTGTTGATTTTCTAAGAAGCGACTTCGTCGTCTGCGCTCTTAACCCCGCCCTGAACGACGGAGTATGCTGCGCATTTAATCAAATTTCTTTTTTCATTTATGAAAAAGACAAGTTTTTTTTAGAGGATGTTTATAAGATGTTTTTCGGGTAAAAAACTTGCATAAGATGAAGTCCATGGGCGGGAGCTGTTATTCCGGCGGCGCTTCTATTTTGACTTTGTAAAAGAGAAGCTAGACAATCAAATTCTATCTTACCACAGCCTATGTAGGCCAAGGTTCCTATAATGTTGCGAACCATACGAAATAAGAATCGGTTACCATGTAGTTTAAAGCAAAAACGGTTGTCTCCAAGATTTTCGATTTCTAAAGAGTAGAGAGTGCATAAAGGGTCTCTTTTTGAAAAAAGAAGAGAGTTGGAAAAGGTGGAAAAATCATGAGTTCCAATAAGCTGGGGGGCTGTTGTTTTTATTTTTTGGATATCGAGTGGGTAGGGGAAATGCCAAGAGAAGAGTCTGTGTTTTGGTTTTTGAAAAGATGAATTACAAAGGTAGTAGTGGTATTCTTTTCCCGTATTATTAATGGTGGGGTGAAAGATTCCTGGCATTTCTTCAATGGAAAGAACTATGATTTGCTTGGAAATCAATCGGTTAACGCTTCTAAGTAACTTTTCTAAGTTTATAGATTTTTTTTCAGTAAAAAAATTAACCACCTGACCTTCTGCATGGACCCCAGCATCAGTTCGGCTTGCAGCTTGTAGATAGATTGTTTCTTGAAGAATATGGGAAAGTGTTTTTTCTAAATGCTCTTCTACTGTAGGCCCAAAAGAGGTCTTTTGCCATCCAAAAAGGCCTGTACCATCATAAGAAATAAGAAGTTTAATGTTTTTCATAGGATCCCAAAGATAAACATTGTAATGTCTATATAGAGATTTGTCTAGATTGAATTAACCTTGCGTAAGGAAAAGTTTGAGTGCACCCGCATAAAGAGTGATGCCTTTTAAACACATTTGTATAGAAATAAGCGTTAAAAGAAGGCCCATAAGTTTTTCGCAAGCGGCAAGTCCTTTATCTCCAAATAGCTTTTTAAAAGCAGTAGCACTTGTTAAAACAATAACAGAAGCTATCCAAGCAATAAAGATAGCTGGGACTACTAACTGAGTTTTTTCCTCAGAGTAGAGCATAACAGCAGCTAAAACAGCGGGTCCGGCTATTAAAGGGGTCGCTAAAGGAACGATGAAAGGATTGGATCCGTAGATAGGTTTAGATTCTTTTTCGGAACGAAGAGAAGGGAAGACCATGTTAATGGCAATAAGAAATAAAATAATTCCACCTGCAATCAGAATAGTTTCTTCTTGGACATCGATGATATTTAGTAAAAGTTGTCCAAAAAAATAAAAACAAATGATGATTCCAAGAGCAATAAGTAATTCTCGTCGAATGATTTTTTTTTGAGTTTTAGGGTCAAAATCTTTCAATATAGCAATGAATAAGGGGATATTACCAATAGAGTCCATAAGTAAAAATAAAGTAAAGGAATGGGATAAAATGCTTAAAAATGTATCCATAAGATCGTCCTTGTTTCTTTTGCTTTTATATAGAGTAGTTGCTATTTACTGAAGGGAATTTTTTTTAATTTCCGTCCAGAGACTATTGAAGTAGTTTTTTTGATTTTCTGTAAGATTTTGTAAGGAGAAGATGCAATCTTCATTTTTGCAAAAAGCAGATTTAGTCCAATTAGCAGAGCCTAAGAAAAGAGTGTCCTGATCTATTAAAGCCCATTTATAATGTAATAACTTGCCTTTTTGACTAATTAGAGGCGGCATTCCTTCTTTACGAAGCTCTGCGACGGCCTTTTTACTGGCTCCCTGTGATGAGTAGAAATCGATCGCTATAGACACTTCTACTCCTCTTTTTTTAGCAGCTATCAAAGCTTGGATAATTTGAGGGTGTGTGAAAGTGAAAAGGGCCAAATGGATGCTGTTTTGAGCGTTTTCGATGCTGTTAATAATTTTTAGAAGACATTCGTTTTGGAAGTCAGGTAAGTGCCAGAATTCAGCAAATTGACCCTCTATCTTGAATTCGAAATGGTTTTTTGTAGAGGATAAAATAAATGAAGCAAGCTCTTGCTGATAAAGACCTACTACGAGATTATCATGCATTCGCAACGAGGTTGTTGTGAAGTTAGCGGATCCGATGAAGACAAGTTCGTTGTCGGCAATTAGGATTTTTTTGTGCATAAGACCTTGGCAGGCAAGAGGGATAGCAAAGGGCAATATTTTTTTTAAGGGACCGGAAGCTGAAGGGTCATATAATAAAGTCACTGCGACTCCGCGATTAGACGCCATTTTTATTTCGTGAATAAGATGCGGATCTGTGCATCCATAAATTTGTAGAAAAAGAGATGTTTTTGCTTTGTGGATTATTTCTTTAAAAAGGATTTTAAGATCATCAGAAGTTTGATTGGAGTAAAAAACTAAAGGATGCTGTTTAGAGGGTAGAGTTGGGTGTTTGACAAAATAAAAAAGGCATAGAAAGAAAGTGAAAACCCCTCCCAGCATAAAAGCTTTGAAAATCAATGAGATTAACTTGTTTCTATTGAGAGGGGTATAGCGGATACTAGACTTTTTGTCCGGAAGCGCGAACTCCACGGATAACAGTAGCTAGCCCGACTTTATCAATAGTTCTCATAGCAGAAGCTGCGAGTCTTAGTTTGATAAAGCGATTTTCTTCTGGAAACCAAAAGCGTTTTTTTATGAGATTAGGATTGAATCTGCGTTTTGTAATTCCAGTAACTTTAAGACCAATACCTCTTTTCTTTTTTGCAATACCGCGGATTGCATAACTATTCCCTGATACAGGAATTTTCCCTGTGACTTGACATTTTCTAGGCATGAATTTACTCCGGTTCTATAATTTGAGCTGCATGGTAACATCTTATTTGTTATTGAACAAGAATATTTAGATGTGTAATGTGAGATTTTACTTTTTTTGGAGGTAGGGTGGAATCACTCTCAGTTGATTACATTATAATAGGATCTGGACCTGCAGGGCAAAAGGCTGCTATTCAAGCTGCAAAACTAGGAAAAAGTGTAATTGTTGTAGAAAAAGACAGTGTTCCTGGAGGGGCTTCTTTGAACTCGGGAACCATCCCGTCAAAATCGCTTCGTGAGGCAATTTTAGACCTTACAGATTTTTATAAAAGAAGTTTTTATGGTCAAAGTGGTGAGTTCAAAAAAATATCAATTAATGATTTGAATTTTAGATTAAATAAGATTTTAGATGAAATGCGAGGTGCTTTACTTAGGCAATTTGAAAAGAATAAAATCCGATTGATTACAGGTTGTGCGAGATTTGAAAATCCACATCATTTGATTGTTTTAGATGCAGAGCATAAGCCTAGTTGTCGAATTCGATTTTCAAATTGTTTGATTGCAACAGGATCTAAACCTAGAAATCCGATTCATATCCCTTTTGATCAAAAAAAAGTATTGGATTCGACTCGACTTCTTTCAATCGATCACGTTCCTGAAACTTTGATTGTTTTGGGAGGTGGAATTATTGGATCTGAATATGCAAGCTTTTTTGCTGCGCTAGGAACTGAAGTTACTGTAGTAGATAAAAGGGATCGTTTATTGCCACTGTTAGATATGGAAATTGGCATGCATCTAGAAAAGTCTTTAAACGTTTTAGGGTTAAAAGTTTGGGCTAATAAGGAGCTTGAAAAGATTGAGTCTATTGAAGAGGGCGTAAAAGTCTTTTTTAAAGATGGTAGTTTTTTAGAGGCTGAAATGCTTTTATATGCATTAGGAAGGGAAGCTAATGTTTCTGCTCTTCAGATAGAGAAGATAGGGGTTTCTTTAAATGATCAGGGATTTATCCCGGTAAATGATTTGTTTCAAACGTCCATGCCTCACATTTATGCAGCGGGAGATGTAATAGGAACTCCTGCTTTAGCATCTACTAGCATGGAGCAAGGTAGATTAGCAGCCCGCCACGCATTTGGAGCTCCTACTCATAGGTTCCCTACTTTTTATCCCATTGGAATTTATACGATTCCAGAAATATCGTCATGCGGGTATACTGAAGATCAGTTGAAATCTTTAGATTTTCGATATGAAATTGGAAGAGCCTATTACTATGAAATTGCAAAAAATCAAATGATAGGGAATGATCCAGGTTTGTTCAAAATCTTGTTTCACACAGAGACTTTGGAGATTTTAGGCGTTCATATCATAGGAAGAGAGGCAACAGAGTTGATCCATATAGGTCAAGTAGCGATGAGTTTTAATGCTCGGATAGACTATTTTATTGACCAAATATTTAACTATCCTACATATGCTGAAGGATATCGGATTGCAGCTCTTAATGGAATGAATAAAGTAAAGCATAAGACATAGGGTTTTAATGGCAATTATTGATATTTTTAAAACAGAAAAAAAAGTCGAGACAGTTTCTAGTCAAGGGTTTTTAACAGAAGTTTCTTTTGTAGATGAAGAACCTCTGCTTTTAAATCAGGAAAAAAAGAGTGGGTTTTCAAGAGATGCTCTTTTGTCCTTTGTTTGTGTAAGACTGTTTTTTTTCGTGCTTTTTTTATGCACAATCATTTGGTTTTTTTACACTCTTTGCAAGACCTCTATTTATTTGTTTCTGAAGCTGTGTTTTTGGGGTTCTTCTGACATGTTTAATTTAAAGTTGTCTAAATCATGGATTTCATTAAAACGTTCTTTTATTTGTGGAATAGCTCTTGTTTTAGCTTTATTAAGTCCTGCATTGGGAATTATGATTGCTTGCACGTATTTTTTGATGTATGACAAGTCTGGTGTTGAAGAGGTTGTCCCTTCAGCTCTAAGAGAGCAGTTTAAAGATTTGTTCGCTCAAGGCAGTCAGAACTAACTAGTTGAATTAAATCCTTAATTGTAGATAAACTAAATCGAGTTTGTTAATTAAATAAACGGGATTTGGTGACATGATATACAAAATATTTTATTCGATTTTAATGGGGATTTCTCCTTGGACTGCAAGTCTTTCTTTACCAACGGTTTTAGCTCAGGCACCCCAGGTGCAAATTCTTGAAAAGAAGACAGAAGTCGTAAGTCAGTACCCCCAAAAAGAGCAAGAAGTTAAAATTGCTATTGAAAAATGGACAAAATCTAATCAAGCAGTTCTTGATCAATTTGATTTGTTTAGTCGTTCTTTAAAAATAGGGATTTCCAATCGAGAAATTAGTGAAAAAGATGCGGAGATTGTTTTAGGAGCGGTAGTTTTTGCTGCAAAAAAACACAAAGATCAAGTAAAGAGTGATGGGCAAAAAACGCCATATATTATTCATCCTATAGAAGTTGCAGACTTTGTAATGAGAGTGGGACATGTGTATTCTCAAGAGGTTCTAATTGCAGCTCTCTTACATGATGTAATGGATGAGACGGGAGCTACATATGAAGAAATTTCTCATTTATATGGAAGTCAAGTGGTTAGTTATGTTCAAGAAATGACTAGTAAAAAAGAAGTTTCTTTAAAAGCTCAGAAAAAAGAGCAGATCATGAGCGCGTTTAATCAAACTCCTAGTGTTGCTATCATTAAACTTTCGGATAAATTAAGTAATCTAGTTACGCTTTCAAAAACCCCTCCTTCAAGCTGGAGTCGCGATAGAATTGACCTATACTTTCAATGGGCTCAATCTGTAATTGAAAATCTTCCGGAAGCGAATCTATTATTAAAGAAAGAAGTCAAGAAAGTTATTTTTGATTACTGGTCAAAGCAGGCGCAGCAAAAAAAATCTTAAATTTCTAAAGATCTCAACGGCTAGAGTTGAGATCTTCTTTACATAAATCCTCACTTTTCTTATGTGTATAAATTACAAATGATCTTAGGAGGTTTTTATGGGTTATCTTGTTTTATTTTTTTATGCGTTTATCCTTAATTCTCTGTCTGCGGGGGCTGGATTGGATCGGTTAATGCAGGGAAATAAACGATTTGTGGAAGAGAAGTTAGAGCATCCTAATCAATCTGCAGAAAGTCGAATAGATGTAGTGGGATCTCAAGAACCTTTTGCAGTTATTCTAGGCTGTTCGGATTCTCGAGTAGCGCCTGAAATTCTTTTTGATCAAGGTCTTGGCGATCTTTTTGTTGTGAGAGTTGCTGGCAATGTTGTAGGCCCTATAGAGTTAGACAGCATTGAATATGCAGTTTTGTATCTACATTCTTCTATTATTATTGTCATGGGTCACGAAAACTGTGGGGCCATAAAGGCTGTTATTCAAAAGAAAGCCAAAACAATAGGTGACATAGAAAAGCTTATAGCCCCAGCAATTAAAGATGTTAAAGCAGATAAGTCTAAAGATTTTTTAACGTCCTGTATCAAGGCTAATGCCGTATATGTAAGGGATTATTTGCTAAAGACTCCTATTATTAAAAAGCTGGTAGAAGAGGGGAAAGTTGAGGTTCGGGCCGCTTATTATGATTTGAAGACAGGTGCTGTAAAACTTCTTTAATAAATGATCTTGAAAAAAAAAAGAAAAGTATACATACATGTAAGTCTTAATAAAGTGGAAGGGGTGGGGCTATGAGACAATCCAATGGAATGCTGTATAAGGGACTTTTTTTTGCTTTATTGAGTTCCAGGGTTTGCTTTGCAGCATTTGTAGGGCCCCCAGCCGGTGCGGCCGGAGTTGTTGAAGAGCAGATTCAAAGGGAGTATTCAGTTCAAGATCTGGCTCCGCAAAAGGAAATTCCTTTATTAGAAGTCGATATTCCTCAAAAAACATTTAATATTCCGGCGGGACTTTCCGTGTTTCTGGAAAATATTAAAGTAGAGGGGAATGATTCACTGTCTGCTAAAGAGTTAACGGCAGTTCTTTTTCCCTATTTAAATAGAGAAATTGCAGGTGAAGAGGTAAAAGAGCTCTGCATTGCTTTACAAAACATATATGTAGAGCGTGGTTTTATCTTGGCGCGAGTCTATCCTCCTGTGCAGGAAATTAAAGATAACACTCTAATAATTCAAGTTGTAGAGGGAACGCTAGGAACTATTGAAGTGACAGGCAGTCATTTTTATAAGGCTAAGTATATTCGTAAATATTTCGAGCATTTGGAAGGAAAGCCCATTAATTATAATAGCTTGATGAGAGCTCTTTTACTTGTTAATGAAAATGCAGATTTAGGTGTTGGGGCTATTTTTAAGAAAGGTAAAGAATTCGGGCAGGTGGATCTCGCTTTAGTTGTAAAGGATTCGCGTCCTTTTCATGTTTATACAGACTATAATACTTGGGGTTCGAATGTTACTTCATACGGTCGACTTGGAGCTAAGATTACCGGTGGAAATTTATCGACTAATGGAGATTCGTTATCTGTAGTAGGTGTTGTCGGTACCCCTCCTAAAGACTTATATTACATCAATACAGCTTATTCAGCGCCAGTTAATGCAAATGGAATGTATTTTGATTTGTCATACTTGTACTCACATTTTGAAGTGCAGCAGCTGACTTCTTTAAATTTAGAGGGACTTACTCAGGTTGCAGGAGGACGGATTAGGCAGGCTTTAAGCCGTACTCGCAAGTTTAGCTCAGATGTCTTTGTCTCTTTTGATTATAAACAGCTTAAAAACGAAGTTTTAGGCAAAACCGGATCTTTTGATAAATTGCGAGTGCTAGAGTTCGGCGGTAAAGTTGACTATTTTGACAGCATTAAAGGGAGAAATCTATTTAATTTAGGGGGTTCTGTGGGGATTCCTTATTTCTTAGGAGGATCAAGTCCTGTAGATGATGAGTCTAGTCGCCTAGGGGCTGGGGGACGTTTTTATATTTTAAATATGGAATATACTAGAATTCAAACGCTTCCAGCTAGTTGTTTTCTCTATTTAAGTGCGACAGGGCAAGGAACCTTTAATAAGCTACCTATACCTGAACAGATCTATATTGGTGGCATGGGAACTGTTCGAGGATATCCGCTTTCTGTAGCTTTAGGGGATAATGGCTATTATGGAACTTTAGAGTTTCATTCTCCTATTCCTTTTTGCGTAAATAACTACTGTAAAATTATGAAAAAACCATGGAAAGATATTTTACAGTTAGTAGGTTTTTTAGACCATGGGGGTGTTTATACTAATTCTAAGGTGGAATCAGAAGTATCTCCTACTTATTTGACTGCTGCGGGCGCTGGGATTCGCTTTTATGGCCCATGGAATTTCAATGTTAGCTTTGACGCTGGATTCCCTTTAACAGGGCAATACAAGCTATTTGACAACATTTTATATGTTAAAGTAAGCCTTGGGATTCTATAGATTAAATTCTTCTGATTGCGAATAGGGCTTCTAGCGCTTTTTTTGCACGCTGCTAGAATTTAATTTATTATTCATTCGTATACTTATTTTAATGCCCCAATTCAATTTGATTGATCCTTTTGAGCGCTATTTGTACAGGCTTGAATTTTCAAAATAAACGCATCACAAGCTCGAAGTAATTAGACAAGTAGTTTGTTTAAGTTATTGTTCACTTATAACCAAAAAGGTGAACAATTTATGAAAAAACACCAAAAGATGACTATAAAAGACAGAGAGAAACTGTTAAAACTAGTCGACCAGAAGCTTTCTCAACGTGAAATCGGTAGGCAACTCGAAAGAAATCAGTCTAGCATATCAAGAGAACTAAGGAGAGCGGGGATGAATCGCTCTACGTATTCCCTTGCCGAAGCTCAGCTAGATCGGAATAAGAAGGCATCATTAAAAGGGCGAAAGCGCAGCCTTGTGAAAGGATCTGATCTTTTAGAACTTGTGCATGAAAAGATCATTAAATTTCATTGGTCGCCAGAGCAGATTAGCAACTATCTTAAGCAAGATAAGCGGTTAAGACAAATTTCTTACGAGTCAATTTATCGCTATATTTATGCTCTTAAAGACGGGGAAGAAAAACGTAGCTGGATTCGAGCTTTAAGACGCAGGAAAAAGAAGCGATATTCCAGAAAAGGTAAAGTTGAAAAAATAGGGAAAATCCCAGGAAGGGTCTCTATTCATGCTAGTCCAAAACACATAGAAGAAAGAGATGAAGGCGGGCATTGGGAAGGAGATCTTATTATTGGAAAAAATCATGCTTCAGCAATAGGGACTGCTGTTGAACGAAAATCCCGATTAACGATCCTTCTACATCTTCCCTATGATAAAACTTCAGAATGGGTTGTAAATGGCTTTTCTAAGGAATTTGATAAAATTCCTGGAGAGCTAAAAAAAACTTTAATCTCGCTAATTCCCTATCCACCTGAAAATCTAACTATTACGTAAGTCACTCCCGCTGTCGAAGAACGAGACAAGCTCGTTCCCCTCAATTGGAACCTGTAGAATAGATAGATAAAAAAATAAAACAAACTGTCGGGAGCAAAAAGCCCTCAGCACCCCCAATTTTATCTTTCAAAATGGTAAAATAAAAATTAAGGAGAATGGGGTTATAGACGCAACTCTATTATACGACTTAAATTAAGTGAATAATCGCTCTAAATGGTGCATTTATACTCTAACTGAATGGCTGTTGTTTTTTCTTCAGGCAATTCAACCAATACATTTTGAATTGCTTTTTTGACCGGCTATAATTTATTTTTCCACTGATGAAATGTGCGCTGACAATTGAGTTTGCTTGCCAATCCTCTATAAGATTTTTTTTGCCTTCGTTGCTTTTGAATGATGGGCGCTCCATTTATCCTCCTCGATTTAAATAAAAAGAAAAGTTAGATGAAACGGTCAAAAGAAAAAAGATGGGTTCGTTAGTCGTTTACGGGAGTATCATAAAGGTCTAAAGAGCGGGTGTAAAATAGAGGAAGCTCAACTTAAGCCTGAAGAAGCTGCAGAAGGACATGTAGATCCTCTGCAACTCACATTAATAAAAACCCACCATAAGTTTAAGGGCCCGATTAGTATAAAATAATTTTAGCGAAGAGTGTCTATGTTAGGTGGTTTTCTAGGAAGAAAATCTGATAAAAACCCAGGCTGGCAAACAATTTGGCAAGGATGGCTCAGGCTTCAAGGCATGTATAGAGGTGCGGAACTCTTCAGGCAATGCTCTACTTAGCTCAATGATAGAGTTAAAATCTTAGGAGGCAATCCCTCAAAGAGAATCAGCTATAGAACATATTTCGCAATTTCCAAAATAGATTGAGAGATTAGCAAAGACCTACCTAAATAAATTTAAAAAGAATGTTAAGGACTCTTTGATAGGAAGAGATTTTGTTTAGGAACTAGTAATTGTTTTCTTTTGCTTGTTTTCATAAGAAAGTAAGCAAGCTAGAATAACAGTTAAAGAAATCAGGCAGATGGCGGTTAAGGGGTATATGGTCGCATTATAAAGGTAGCTTGTTAATCCGACGGTTAAAGCGGCTATAAGTAATCTAGTACTGGTGAGAAGGCTTGCCATAACGCCTTTAATTTCTGGTAAAAGTTCCATCGCTTCTGGAAAGTAGAGTCCAAAGACCCAATTAGCTCCAAAAATAAATGGAAGTAAAGATCCTACTAAGAGGTAGGGGTTTTGCGATGCTATGGCACTGGCTGTGATAAAGCTAATAGTTCCAGCAACACATAAAATAAGTCCTGTTTTTTTTACTCGAAGATTCCCTAATATAAGAAGAGTTTTTTTCAAGAAGAGGCCCGCTATTGTCCAAGTCCCTAGGATTAGCACTTGAAATAGGGGGGATAGTTTTTTGCTGATTCCAAGTTCAGAGACAAATAAGATAGTCGTATATGATAAAAAGGAAATATAAACAGCAAAGAGAAGACTTGTAGCTATACTAATTTTCCAGAAAGAGGGACTGAAAAGAGCCTTTTTAAAGTCTTTAGAGATAGATGGAAGATGAAATGGGAGTCTGTTTTTTAAAGGAAGAGATTCTTTAAATAGAAGAAGAACAGCGATTAGGCTTAAACAGACGAATACAGTTATAAGTAAAAAATTCGATCGAAATCCATATGTATAATTTAAATAACCTCCAACCATAGGAGCCAAGGACATAATAATTGGAATCGCCATGTTGAGATTATTTAAGGCTTGAATTGCTTTTTCTTTTTGAAAGGCATCGAAGATAATGGCCGTGCCTAATGTAAAGCACCCTCCACTTCCTAGGCCCTGTAAAACCCGACCTAAAATCATTTGTGAAAAATCAGTTCCGAAAAAGGTTAAGAGGCTTCCCAGAAGGAAAAGAATCAAAGCTATTATAAGAGGCTTTTTTCTTCCAAAGGAGTCTGAAATAGGGCCATAGAATGGGCCTGATAGGCAAATGCCAACAAAGTTCCATGTCAAGAGTCCTTGAATAGTGCCTTCTGAAACAGAAAAAGCCTTCATCATATCAGGAAAAGCAGGCAGATAAATATCTGTTTCAATGCAGGCTGCAATGAAAATAACAATGATAAGAAGCAAATATTTTAATTCTTCTTTGCGATTCATGTAATTGGTTCCATAAAAATAAGAGTCCAAATTTACTTCTTAAATTAATTCTAAATCAATCTGTATTTTTATTTTTTCTTTTGGATGAATAAAATACTGAGTCCTAAAATAAAAAAAATAGCTCCAATAACCTTCAACCACAGAGTAAGTATTTCATATTTTTGAATATCGGTTTCCCCTTTGTTGATTTTCTTTTGGAAAGGTTTCGAAAGTTCCTTTCCTATATCCTCTGTAGCGGGAGATAGAGAGAAGAAAGAATTTTCGCGATCTATATTGGATTGAGCGCTGCTAATTCGCAGCTTTCCCTTGCTAATACTATTTTTAACGTAGCTTGAAGCTCCGATAAACGCTATTCCAAGAATTAAAATTGTGATTCCTGATTTTCTCATATTAAAATCCATGTGTTTTTTTGTTTAATCTTTTATTTTCACGTTTTCTATTTATATGTAAATATATTTTACTGGTAAGCAGTTTTTTTGTTTTTCATTTTTATGAGTCTTCAGCTAGAATATACCATACTTGTCTTGACTTGCAGTCGGATATCATCTATAAATAGTCTCCTCATCAATTTGGTAATGTATTTTTATGATTAAAAGTATGACAGCTTATGGGAGAGCTCTTTCTTCCTCTTCTTTAGGTAAGTGGGTTGTAGAAATCCATTCCGTAAATAAGAAGGGACTCGATTTTCATATTTTTATGTCTAAGGACTTTCTGCAGTTTGATTTGGCAGTTCGAAAGTGGCTTTCGATAGCGATTCATAGAGGACAGGTTACGGTAAGAGTTTTTTTTCATTCAGAATTGGCAGTGGGAAGTTTGGATCGCTTAGTTTGTTTAAAAAAAGAGATGGAAAAAATGGCTTTAGGACTTAATCTTCCTATAGATCAAATTACTCTTCCTTTTTTATATGAAGAAAGTAAAAGTATCCCTACAGACCTAACAGGACAAGAAGATCAAATTTTAAATGAGCTCCGCTTTGTAGTAAATGAAGCTCTTCAATCTTTTTTGCGCATGAGAGAAACAGAAGGTCAATCTTTAGTTTTAGCCTTTCAAAAGCACTTAGAAGTTATAGAAGACCTTTTAAAGCAAGTAGAGGTTAAAGTTCGAGGAATGGAAGACAGGTACAGAAAGAAGATTTTAGATAAGCTACAAGATTTCAAAGAGATTTTTTCTGAAGATCGAGACCGAGTGTTAAGGGAAGTATTTTTTTATATAGAAAAGTCAGATGTCACAGAAGAGATTGTTCGTTTGAAATCACATATGGATCAGTTTAAATCTCTTTTACTTTCAGATGAAAAATGTGTGGGAAAAGCAATGGATTTCTTAGTTCAAGAAATGGGGCGTGAAATTAATACATTATCTTCAAAATCTGATGATTTAATAGTTTCCACCTGTGCATTAAAAATGAAATCAGAGCTTGAAAAGATTCGTGAGCAAGCTCAAAACGTAGAGTAGAAAAATGGTTGAAAAAGTAATGGGCAACCTTTCTGATGGGCTTCTATTTATTGTTAGTGCTCCTGCAGGAACTGGAAAAACAACATTAGTTAGATTATTAATAAAAAACTTTCCTTGCCTAGTAGAGAGTGTTTCTTGTACAACCAGGCCTATGCGAGCAGGAGAAGAAGAAGGTCGCGATTATTTCTTCATGACCCACGAGGCTTTTGAAGCAAAAAAAAATAGAGGCGATTTTTTAGAGAGTGCAAAAGTATTTGGGCATTGGTATGGGACATCTAAAGACTTTATTAATGTTCAAAGGAGGAGCGGGAAGCACGTCATTCTTGTGATCGACACTCAAGGAGCTTTGTATTTGCAAACTACAAAAATAAAAGCGAGTTATATTTTTATAGCGCCGCCTAATTTTGAAGTCTTACAAGAGAGGCTTTTGGCCAGAAAGACAGAAAATGAAGAGGAAAGGAATTTGCGACTTTCTTGGTCTCATAGGGAACTGGATCTTTCTTTATATTACGATTTTTTTATAGTGAATTCTGAGTTAGAAGTTGCCTATGAAGTTTTAAAGAGCATTTTGATTTCAGAAGAACACCGAGTTAATAATTAAGAGATTACAAATTAAGGGGGAAATATGGCTACGAAAGAAGCGTTAACACATGAGAGCTTAAGAGGTATTTTTAAAAACAACTTTGAACTAGCTCATTATGCTATTCGTTTAGCTCGATATTATGTTCACGCAGGGCATGAAATTTCTTTGGCTCACCTATTTGAACAGATTCGTAAGAATCCCAATCAAAAGTATTTAGAAGATTTAGAATTAATGGGTAAAGAAGAGTCATAGTCATAAAATCATGAAAGAAAAGATCTTAATTACTTCTGCGCTCCCGTATGCTAATGGGCCGATACACTTCGGTCATATAGCAGGCGCTTTTCTTCCAGCCGATTGTTTTGCAAGATTTAAAAGATTGCAAGGTTCTGATGTGCTTTACCTTTCAGGTTCTGATGAGTATGGGGTAGCTATCACAATGAGTGCAGAAAAGGCAAGCAGAACGCCCCGGCAGCAGGTGGATCTTTTCCATGGAGTTAATGAAGAATTGTTGTCTCGTTTAAATATTTCGTTTGATCATTTTTCCCGAACGACTTGGGAAGGTCATAATGAAACGGTTCAACAGTTTTTTTTAGATCTGTTAAAAAATGGACATATTGAAGAAAAAGTGACAAAACAGCTTTTTTCAGAAAAGGAAAATCGATTTTTAGCAGATCGGTATGTTCAAGGCACTTGTCCTAAATGTGCTTTTAATAAGGCGCGGGGAGATGAGTGTCAATCGTGTGGGGCAAGTTATGAAGCTACAGATCTGTTAAATCCAACTTCAAAAGATTCAGGGTCTCCATTAGTCTTAAAAGATACGAAACACTGGTTTTTGAGATTTGATCATTTTAAAAATGAATTAGAAGCTTGGATCCAAGCAAAAAAATGGAAGTCGAATGTTTTTAATTTTGCCTTGGGATACATCAAAGAATTAAAGCCAAGAGCGATTACAAGAGATTCTAAATGGGGAATTCCAGTTCCTTTAGATGGAGCTGAGGGTAAAGTTCTATATGTTTGGTTTGATGCTCCGATTGGATATATTTCTGCAGCAAAAGAGTGGGCTAAGCTGAAAGGCGATCCAAATCTTTGGAAGAAATATTGGCTAGATGATAAAACAAAATATGTAGAATTTATCGGCAAAGATAATATTCCTTTTCATGCCGTATTTTTTCCTGCAATGATCATGGGTCAAGATATTCCGTACAAGCTTGTTGATGAATTACCAGCAAATGAATTTTATAATTTAGAAGGACGTCAGTTTAGCAAGTCAGATGGTTGGTATATCGATGTGGATTCTTTTTTCACGCACTTTCAGACGGATCAAATTCGCTATGCTATTGCTTCAAACGCTCCTGAAACGCAAGATTCAGAATTTACATGGAAAGACTTTCAAGCTAGATCTAATGCGGATCTTGTTGGAAAGTATGGGAATTTTATCAATAGAGTTCTTGTTTTTATTCAACAAAAGGCTGGAGGGAAAGTTCCTTCGCTAACAAATCCTAAAGAAATTGATTTAGAATTTCAAAAGAAAATTCAATCCATTACTCAAGAATGTGCAGAGGCCTATGATGCCTTTCACTTGAGAAAAGCATGTCAACATATTATGGAACTAGCTCAAGCTGGAAATATATATTTTGACAGTAAAAAACCTTGGCATGCTGCAAAAGATCCTTTGCTACTAGATGACATGAATAACACCTTGCGCAGTTGTTTAGATTGTATTCAGCTTCTTGCCTTAGTTTCCTATCCGGTTATACCCTCTACTGTAGAAAAGATCGAACTCCTTTTAGGCTTTTCAAAAGACGCCTTTATAGGCCTTGGATGGCAAGCTATTACAAAATTGCCTTTAAAAGAAGGCTCTATTTTACCTGAGCCTAAGATATTATTTCAAAAGGTAGAAGATGAGGTAATTGCTCCTTACATAGAGCAACTTTATTCAAAGAAACCTCAGATAGTAGAGCATAAAGAGTTAAAAGAGACAATTTCTATTGAAGATGTTAAAAAAATAGATCTTCGCATAGGTACGATTCTTACGGTAGAGCGCGTAACGAAAAGTAAGAAGCTTTTAAAGCTTTCAGTCGACATCGGCCTTGAAAAAAGGACGATTGTTGCAGGGATCGGAGAAGATATGAAAGAGATCGATTCTTTGATTGGCCGTAAAGTGATTATAGTGGCAAATCTTCAGCCCGCTTCTTTATGTGGTGTGGAAAGTCAAGGGATGTTACTGGCAGCTAAAGGACAAGAGGGCTTTGAGCTTCCTCTATTTTCTTTAAGTCATCCTGGAGATCCCGTCGCTTAAAGTTTTAGAGGGTATTTCCCTGCCGCTCTTAGAGTTTGTGGAATTTGGCAAGTTGAATAGCCGATATGTAATATTCTGTAGGTTGTTCTCTGAAGTTGTTTGTAAGTTGTAAAATGCAGTCATTGGCTAGATTTACTGGCTCAATTTATGCCTCTTTTAAGGATTGGGCAAATGGGGGATTCAGAGCTTCCTGTAGCTTCCAGTGCCTAGTTAAAGAGCCTGAGCAAGCATCCTTTGAATTTTGTGCCATATTGAATTGGGCTTTAAGAGACCAAGAACTATTAGGCGTAGATTTTATTCTATTTCCGCTTCTTTTTTTATGAATCACAACTTAATTGCAATTGCATGCTGAATGTTTCTTGCACCTTTAGAAAAAATATTTAACGAATTTTTTCGAAAGTGCTTTGTATGTCAAGAGCACAGTCGACACAAGCAGGTTGCGCTGCCGACAAAAAGTTGGACAAGTGTCAGTGACTCCGTTTCCTAGTGGAAGTGGAGAGAGGGATACTTTTGAGTGTTCTGGAGATCGAGGAACAGATCCTGGGAGTGTAACCTAATTTCCCGCTAGTTTTGTAACTAGGTCTGTCGCAATCCTTTTAAAAAAAGTGCGTTACGCTTATTTTGCCCTATCTTTTTTTGTTGTTCATAGCTGCAATTGTAGCTATGAACAGTAAGGAATAGCTTATGTCGAGTCGCGTTAATCATGTGAATAAAGCTACTGGTGTTACCTATGTATATGAGTCGGTCTCATACTGGGATAAAGAAAAGAAGCAGTCTCGCAATAAGCAAGTGTGTATAGGCAAACTTGATCCGGTCACTGGAAAACTCATTCCATCTAAACGTTTGAAGCCTGAACTAGCCTTCGTTAAAGATTTAGTAATCACAGCTTCTGCCGAAATTGTTGGACCTTCGATTATTCTAGATGCGATTACCGAACAACTAGACCTGAGAAAACTATTAAAATCTTGTTTCCCTGAAGAGTATAGTCAAATTCAGGCGATGGCTTATTATCTAGTTTCCCATGGGGGCCCTCTAAGTTATTGTGGGACATGGTGCAAGAGCCATGCCCATTCTATTGAAAATCTAACTAGTCAACCTATTAGCGAAATCCTTGGATCAATTAGTATTGATAAAAAACAAACCTTTTTTACTAAGTGGATGGATAAAGTCTGGGAGGATGATTATCTCTGTTACGACATTACTTCCTTTTCTTCATACTCAGAACTCAATGAATACATCAAGTATGGTCATAATCGAGACTTAGATAAGTTGCCACAGCTAAATCTTGCTATACTTTTCGGCCAAAAAGGGCGATTACCGGTATGTTTTGAACGGGCTCCTGGAAATATCACCGATGTAACCACACTACATAATCTTTTGAAGACCTTTAAAGCTTTAGATACAAAGACCCTTCACTACGTCATGGATAAGGGATTCTACAGCAAAAAGAATATTGATGAACTACTTGCATCTAGAGATAAATTCATTTTATCAGTTCCTCTGAATAACAAATGGGTACAGCATGCAATTGATGATATTTATGAGGTTATCCATGGACCTGAAGGATATCAAAAGCTTGATGATGAGATACTTTACGTTCACTCTCGTCTATATCCATGGGGAAAAGATAATCGGCGCTGCTACCTACATCTATATTACAACGCTCACGCGAGAGCTGATGCCGTTGACAAGTTTACCGAAGAGCTGGTTGAGTATAAAAAAGAGTTGGAGTCTGGAAAACTGATTAATGCGCACCAAGAAGCTTATGAAACATTTTTTGTGGTAAAAATCACGGCTAAGAAAGGGGCTCAAGTCTCTTATAATACGCCGGCTGTAAATCAATACATCAAACGTTACGCCGGATTTCAAGCGCTGTTAGCTAATGGCATCAAAAATCCGGTAGAAGCATTGCAAATCTATCGAGACAAAGATGTGGTAGAAAAATGCTTCGACGATCTAAAAAATCTGTTAGATATGAAGAGACTGCGCATGCATAGCTCAGCAACTGTTGATGGCAGGCTTTTCGTTCAATTCATTGCTCTTATCTATATAAGCGCTCTGCGCAGAGAGATGAGAAAGTCTGGTCTTATTAAACGATATACTGTTCGAGAGCTTCTGCAAGAGATGGAAACTCTGACGAAAATAAAGTATTCTGGCAAGTACGGACATATCCTCACCGAAGAGACAAAACCACAGCGAGAAATTTTAGAAGGACTGAGCATCATACTTCCTAGTAAAACCTAGCTACAAAACTTCTGGGAAATTAGGTTATCACTAATTCAATAAATGCTCCAACACCAAAACTTTTAGTAGACAGTTCCCTTAGTTGAAGTACCTGTTGAGTTTTGCTGCCAGATGGTATAAACCCCTTATCTTCCGTAATTCGACCTAAGATTTTTCCAGAAATTTTTTGAGCTCTCTTCTTCTCCTTATTCCATTTGCTAGAGACCTCGTACAGGTAATAACGACTCTTTATAAGACGAAGTTCTGTAGCTGGTTTTTTATGTTTTAAAGCCCACTCAGGATGTTTTATTGCCATAGTATCTAACCTTAAATATTACGCATCTTTACGTAATATGAATATGACATAAAAAAACCGATAAACGCAAGAGAATCATGCGTTTATCGGTAAAATATTACGTAACTTTTGCCGGAGTTAGGGATAAATGATATGGAGAAATTGCTCTTTGGAGATCTTTAAAGTGATATGTCGACCGATGTAAAGGCCTATGACCATAGATGAGAGGCCTATGAGTGCCGTGAGGAATGCGTATTCTCCGGCATCCGTACCATAGGATAGATAGCATAGAGAAATCCTCCGCTGCCGAAGAGCGCTCTAAAAACACTTCCGATGAGCCCAATTGGAATAGAGGCGACTTTACTGAAAGAAGGTGTCTTTTTATATCCACTAAGAGCGTAGATAGAGTATGCGATGACAAAAAAACCAAGCATGAGCAAGAGAATGTCTGGATGCGAATAGAGGAGGATAGCTACGCCGACCAGACTTCCAATGATCATGAGAGGAACTAGGCTTTTTAGTTCAGACCAATTAACGCCCCTGCGGTCATGCAGGAATGTGATGAGAGCAGCAGCGAAGTCTAAAAGAGCAAGTAAAGGAATTACCTTAGCAACCGGCATGTAGAAGGTCAGCAGGGGAGCCGCAATAAGTGCCGTGCCGAATCCAGCAATGCCAAAGACGATATAAGCACTTAGAAGAATCAGTAAGGGAACTAAGAGTTCATTTGAAGGAATAAGCATAACAGGAATATTGCAAAATTAAAGCTTAAATTCAAGGTTGTAAAAAAGACAATGATGTTTTCCTGTCCGTAACCCCAGTTCCAGCATCCGCAAGATTTTTTAATCATGGTTTTTGCGGCTTTTTTCTTCGATATTTTGATTTTATTCAGCCTAAACTTTTAGAAAGAAATTCTGCAATTTGATCTTTTTTACATTGACCTTGTGCTACAGATCGGACCAAATTTTCTAATTCATCTGGATCGAAATCAATGTCGCAATCATTCATTGCTAAAAAAGCCAAGGCAGAAACTACAGCAACTCTTTTATTTCCATCGAGAAATGGGTGGTTTTGACAGACATGAAAAAGATAAGCTGCAGCTTTGTCAACGATTGTATTGTGCAAGTATTGGCCTCCAAAACCGCTTTGAGGTTGAGCTATTGCCGAAAGAAGTAGGTTTTCGTCTCTAAGACCATTTTTTCCTCCATACCGCTTAATTTGATCGATATGGATGGAAATCACGTCTTCATACGTTAAAAAATACAATTCCATTTCACTACTCAGCTAGATTTTTTAATATGCGAGAATATTTTTTATTGATTTTTTGAAGAGCACCCTTGAACTTCTTTTGCGGTTCTTGGCTTTTTACCGGGGTAATAATGATAGTGGCTCCATCAGGAGTTGAGATTTCAAGTAGGGTCTCATCATTGATCCCTAGCAGTTCCAAAATGGGGCGATCAATAACCAGGGCATAGCTGTTTCCGTGCTTTGTTAGTTTTTTTGTAATACTCATAAATAAGCTCCTTTTTCACCTCTCTCTATGTACATACATTGTACTAACATGTGAAATGATTGTCAAGCAGATGAATGCGTAAAATTTATTTTGAAGAAACTGGAAATCACGCAAACTTTACGCATTCGGCAGGCTAAAGCTGGAGTAAAAGAGATTAAATCAGTATAATAGACCCATCTTTAACTCGTTCATTCTATTGAGGCTGTCTAATGCAGCTTATTCCAGTTGAGAATTATGAAGGGACTGTAAATCCCTCTTCTTCGGAATCCGTTGGTTCGAGTCCAACCGCCCCCAATTTTCATAGACAAATTCTCTTCAAAAACAGCACAAAAAATCTCTTAAAATAAGCTCGTCTAATTCCTTCATGGGACACAGATGGGACAGTAATTCTCAAGATTCTTCAACTTTTATTCATAGTCAAAATCCTTATTCGAACATACTTTTTCTACGAAAATCATGTGATTTTTTTCTTCAGTGTCCCATGAGTGTCCTTTTTTAGTGTTGAAAATTCTTAAATGCCTAATATATCAATGGTTTAAGTATGAGATGTTGTGGGAATGGTAATCCCTAGTTGTTTATTATTGGGATGTTTTGTATATTGTCGGCCATCAAGTTAGGGAGAGATTGATGGCAGTCATTGAAAAGAGAAAGACTCAAGCCGGGAAGATTCAGTACAGAGTTAAAGTGAGACTGAAAGGATTTCCTCCTCAGACTTCTACTCATGCAAGGTTGACTGATGCTAAGAGATGGGCACAAGATACGGAGTCAGCAATCCGGGAAGGAAGACACTTTAAAACAGTTGAATCGAAAAAGCATACTTTAGGTGAGCTGATTGATCGCTATATTCGTGATGTTCTACCACAAAAAGAGAAAAGTCAAAAGAAGCAGACGGCTCAGCTTCTTTGGTGGAAAGAACAGTTAGGAAGCTATTCGCTTGCCGAGATGACTCCGGCTTTAGTTGCTGAAAAAAGAGATGAGCTTTTTAGAGGGATAACATATCGAGGGACTCAGAGATCCGGAGCAACTGTAGTTAGATACCTAAGCGCTCTTAGTCATGCATTTACCGTAGCGATTAAAGAGTGGGGTTGGATCGAAGACTCTCCTATGCGGAAAGTAACGAAGCTTAAGGAGTCTAGAGGCAGAGTCCGGTTCTTAGATGAGGAAGAGAGGGAGAGGCTATTGATAGCTTGTAAAGAAAGTACTAATCCTCATCTATTTCCCGTTGTTTTAATCGCTCTATCAACCGGAATGCGATACGGAGAAATCATTAGTCTAACATGGCCTGATGTCGATCTACCTAGAAAGCGTGTTATCTTACATGAGACAAAAAATGGAGAGCGCCGTGCCGTTCCTATTGCCGGGCAGGCAATCGAGTTGCTAGCTCAGCTTGAAAAGAAACGCCGTATTGATACCATCCTTTTATTTCCTAAATTGAGATCAACACCCTCCTCTCGCATATTACAAAAAGATGATATTGAGAGGGTTCAAAAGGCTCAAAAGCCCACTCAACTAAGAAGTCCTTGGACTATAGCTCTAGCAAAAGCTGAGATTAGAGATTTTCGGTTTCACGATCTTAGGCATTGCGCCGCCAGTTATCTTGCGATGAGTGGAGCTTCTCTTGCAGAAATTGCAGATATTTTAGGACATAAGACATTGGCGATGGTTAAGAGGTATGCTCATTTAAGTGATTCTCATAAGCATACAGTACACGGCGTTTTCACTAAAAATATTTGACAGTTTTTCAGGAAAATCACCTTCAAATCAACACATCCTCTAGCTCTCTTTTTAAAAAACAAAATCTTTTATTTTTAAAAGAACATCAATAATTTTCATCACAACTCTTCCATCACGGCATTTTCATTAAAAAGATTTGATAGTTTTTCAGTAAAAATACCTGCAATTTTAAAGTAATTTATATTGACTTTAATTAAAATAATTACTATTATATTGCCTTTTATTACAGATAAAAGCGCGTATACATGACAAAGAAAAGAAG
>CAMDHO010000013.1 GCA_945898205.1 Chlamydia trachomatis
TTTTTCTTTGATTTTCGCTAAAACTTCAAGATATTTTATTGATTTTCCTGACATAAAACCTCCGTTACACATGCTAACCTCCTTGTTGGTGGACATGGTTAGCAGATTTGGTAGGTGATATTTTTTATTTTAGGAACGTAAATCTGACATCTCTAATTAGCGCCTACACATGAAGTTATTATTATTGCATTACATGTGTTAATTGTGTATAATTGAATCAATGATAATTGTGGAGGTGTGTTTTGTTGATTAATATAAGTCTCGCAGAAGAAGTTAGATCTGATTATTTAGTCAAGATGACTCAGGCTAAAACGAATGAAGAAAGGAATTTAATTGAAGAGACAGCGTTAAAAATCATTAAAGATATTGAAAAAGAGGCCGGCAATCCTCCAAATTTAAAAATGAGCGAGATCAAAGAAGGGATGAATATTCAATCTCAAGCGGCTAGATTCAAAGACTTTGCAAGCGGTCCAAAGAGTCCTTTGAAATCCAGTCCATCTTATAGAAAAGAGCAGATTAAAGGGGATGGGAATTGCCTATTTAGATCATGCGCTCACGGACTAGTTGATTTAAATAGTAAGGATGCAACATTTATTCCAAGATTGAAAGAAATGCAAAAAGAACTAGGGAAGACCGGTAGCCCGCAGGCAAATAAAAAATTTGACAAGGATCTTGAGAGGTTCATAAACCTACTTCCTAAGGGGAGAGCGCAATCTGATGACATGCAACAATGCTTAAGAGATTTATATTGTTCTTATCATGAAAAGACTGCTTTAAAATGGGTTCAAAATGATCCTAAATATTTTGAAGGTATAAAAAAGAGTGCATGGGGCGACGACGGGCAACTTACTTTTTTTGCAAAGCTTTTTCAGGTTCAAATAGATCTGGTTG
This sequence comes from Chlamydia trachomatis, assembly GCA_945898205.1. Classification (GTDB taxonomy): domain Bacteria; phylum Chlamydiota; class Chlamydiia; order Chlamydiales; family Rhabdochlamydiaceae; genus CAIJXB01. The sequence continues at coordinate 892 of CAMDHO010000013.1, forward strand.
ATAGTCAAGAAAAAAAGACGGAGAAGCCTATAGGATCAGCATCAAATCCTGTTGTTTGTTTGCAATACACAGGCAATCATTACAATTTAATGAGATCTGTTTAAATCAATTCTGAGGCTACGCTGTCGTAAAACAGGAGGCCTTCTTCTGAAAGGGATAGCTGCGCATTGTTTTGCTTAAGCCAGTTTTTTAGGAGTAGATTTTTTATAGAGTCCTGCAGGGATGTGCTTAAAATTCCATTTTTTTCTTGAAAAAGAGAAAGATCTACTCCCCTAAGCAATCGAAGTTCAACAGCTAAAAGCTCTTTTTGTTTTTTTTCAAAGGGGAGACTCTCTTCAAAGTTTTCAGGAAAAGTATTTTGTAAAAGAGCAGTTTCATATTTTTTTAAGTGAGCAATGTTTTGAAAGCGTCTTCCTTCAAAGTAGCTAAAAGCAGAAGGCCCAAGGCCTAGAAATGGCCTTCCTGTCCAATATCCAACATTATGCAGAGATTCATAGCCAGGTTTTGAAAAAGCAGAGATTTCATAGCGATTAAGCCCAAAAGATTCTAGATGTTGAACAGCTAAATTTAACATTTGAAGAGAGTCTTCTTCAGACGGAAGCGTAGGAGATAGAAGTTTGCTTTTTTTATGAAATAAAGTTCCAGGTTCAAAGACTAAGTTATAAAGAGAAAGGTGAGTAATTGGAAGATTTTTCACCTCCAATAAACTGGTTTCCCATGTTTTAAGTGTTTGATGTGGAAGTTCATACATGAGATCAATAGAAACGTTAGAAACTCCAGCTTGAGAAATGAAGTCTAAGGCTTTTTTTGCCTTTTCACTGTTATGCGTCCTCCTAAGAGTTTGAAGCAGGCTATCGTCAAAAGACTGCACTCCCATGCTTACGCGATTGATGCCGGCTTTTAAAAAGTCTTGCATAGAGGCTAATGAGACATTCTCAGGATTAGCTTCCAAGGTGATTTCGCAGGAGGGCGAAACACGGCCTGGTCCTTTTCTAATGAAAGAGAGAATGTTTTCTATCTCCTTTGCAGGAAGAAGCGAAGGGGTCCCCCCTCCAAAGTAAATTGAGACGATTTCTTTTTCTAAAAGAAGAGGGGATCTTAGATCCCATTCTCTTATTAAAGATGAGAGGAATATATTTTGACTGTCTTCGGAATTGGGTTGCACAAAAAAATGACAGTAAGGGCATTTTTTTGTGCAAAAAGGTACATGGATGTAAAGACTTACACGATTACCAATCATTTGATTCTGGATCGTCTAAGATGCCTCGTTTCCAACGGTTACGGTCGCTGAAAGGGTCTTCATCATCTTCTTCATCGTCATCTGAAGGCGAAGCTGCTTCTCCCTCAGTTTCCGATGATTCTTCACCTGTGCTAGAGTCGGTTTCAAAAGATTCTGTTTCCATGTCGATGTCAATGTCTGTCATTCCTTCTTCACCAATATCGATATCGGGTAAGCTGTGAGGCTCTTGAAATGCCGGTCTTCCATGAGTAGGTCTTTTAGGAATGTTGAACTCTTCGAGTTCCCCATTTTCTTTAAGGAAACGAAGTCTTTCTTTTTCATCAGCAATCTTATCTTGCAGGGATTTTATTTCTTCTTTATGTTTTTCCTGGTCCTTTTTTGGAACTAGCCCAAGCTTAAGCCATTGATCCAAGTCTCCAAGTTCACTTTCTAACTTTTTTAATCTTTCACTTTTAATATTCATAAAATTCCCGGTGTGACCTTAAAAAATTCTGGAAAGGGGTCACACGCTCCTTATGTTAAATTGTTCAAGGGTGTTGATTGAGTGTTTACTTCAAGCTCTTTTTTCTTGCAATCTTGTTTTTCAAAAAAAAACTGGTATCTTTGAATATAAAAACTTAAGAAGTATGTGCAAGAATAAGCATTCAATGCAATAAGTGATTTTTTTTATGCCCCATGTGTTTAATTGTAAGGTGGATAATTAATTCCGCTGTGGTATTTTAAAAAAAAGTAAATATCATTTTCGATGAATTGAATATTTTGCTATAAGCTAAAAATAGTGATTGATTGTTTTGGAGACAAGGAAATGGACGAGGATATTTTTTCTTTTGCAAATTTAACAAATGCTAGTTTTTTAGAGGATTTGTACCAATTATATCAAAAAGATCCAAAGAATGTAGATCCTACATGGAGATATTTTTTTTCTGGAATGGAATTTTCTCCAAAGGAGGGGCCTTCATCTTTATCAAAAGGGGGGCAAGAACTAAGTGTTTTTCTCTTAATTCAAGCCTATAGAACACATGGTCATAAAAAAGCTTCATGTAATTCTATGGCAGAAAAAAAAGAAAATATAAAATTGTTAGAATTATCTAGTTTTGGACTTAAGGATCAAGATTTAGACACCCATTTTTCAACTTTCGGTCTCTTAAAAGAAAAAACGGCTCCGCTTTCTCAAATTATTAACTATTTAGAAAAAATATATTGCGGAACTGTTGGATATGAATTCATGGGTATTGGAAGTGAGGTTGAGAGTTGGATGATTTCTGAAATCGAAGGGAAAGAGAGAGTTCTATCTTCTGAAGTGAAGAAAAAAATTTTGCGGGATCTTAATTCTGCTGAGATTTTTGAAGATTTTATCCATACAAAATATCCAGGGCAGACACGGTTCTCTCTAGAAGGAGCTGAAAGTTTTATTCCTCTTTTGAACCACATTATTGAGACGGCAGCTGAGCATGAAGTTCAAGATATCTTTATTGGAATGAGCCACAGAGGAAGATTGAATCTACTTGCTCATGTTTTAAACAAATCATATCTGCAGATTTTTCATGAATTTGAAGATACTGTAGAAGAATTAGAACGTTCTGGAGATGTAAAGTATCATAAAGGAGCTCATGCGAATTTAAAAACAACGTCTGGGCATTTTATTGAGGTGGCTTTAGCCCCTAATCCTAGTCATCTAGAGTCTGTAGATCCTGTTGTTGAAGGGCAAGTAAGAGCTAAACAAGATCTTAAATCTTCCCAGAAAACAGTTGTTCCTATTCTAGTGCATGGAGATGCTGCTTTGGCTGGGCAGGGAGTTGTTTATGAGGTTTTACAAATGGGATCTCTTAAGGGTTATACAACGGGCGGAACAATTCATGTCGTTGTTAATAATCATATTGGATATACGACGTTACCAAAAAATAGTCGTTCTACATTATATTGTACAGATATTGCTAAAACTTTTGGAGCTCCGGTTTTTCATGTTAATGCAGAGGATCCAGAATCTTGTATTATGGTAGCTGAATTAGCTATGAAGTTCAGGCAATCTTTTCATGTAGATGTATTTATAGACCTTAACGGCTATAGAAAGCATGGACATAATGAGGGGGATGAACCCACTTTTACTCAACCCGTTGAATATAAAAAAATCAAAGAAAAAAAGACTATACGGCAGCTCTTTAAAGAGAAACTCCTGCAAGAAGGGGTTCTTACTAAAGAACTGGTAGAAAAAGAAGAAGAGTCTATAAAGACCCATCTAGCAGAGTCTTTAGCTTCGGTCCTATCTCAAAAAATAGCATTAGAGAAAAAAGAAAAAAAACCAAAGCAGGTCAATAGTCAAAAAGAAGTTCCTTTACTTACAGAAGAATCGCTTCAGTCTTTAGTCAAAGGTTTTTGTAAAGTGCCTGAAGGCTTTCATATTCATCCTAAGCTTCAAAGGTTAGTTCAAGAGCGTCTAAAAATGGATAAGATCGATTGGGGATTAGCAGAACATTTGGTTTTTGCTTCGCTTGTTTTTGAAAAGATACATGTCAGGCTCTCTGGGCAAGATGTAGAACGGGGTACTTTTTCTCATAGGCATTCTATCTGGATAGACCAAGAAACCTCAGAAAAGTATAGTCCTTTAAATCACGTTTCCCCAGATCAAGCTGCTTTTACGGTGTATAATTCTCTTCTTTCTGAATTTGCTGTAATGGGTTTTGATTTAGGATATAGCTTGTCTTATCCTAATTCTTTGGTGCTCTGGGAAGCACAATTTGGCGACTTCGTAAATGGTTCTCAGGTTATTATTGATCAATATTTAGCAACAGCAGAACAGAAATGGGAGCGAAGATCCAATTTAACGCTTCTCTTGCCACATGGATATGAAGGAAAGGGGCCTGAGCATTCTTCTGCTAAAATAGAGAGATTTTTACAGCTATGTGCAGAAGATAATTTGATCTTAGCAAATTGCACAACCCCTGCTCAATTCTATCATTTGTTAAGGAGGCAAGCTTATTTATCAGTAAAAAGGCCTCTTGTTGTCTTTACTCCAAAGGTTCTTTTACGGCACCCGTCGTGTATAAGTTCTTTAAGGGATTTCACTATAGGGTGCTTTCAAGAAGTTTTAGATGACCCATCACCACCTATAAATCCAACTCGAGTAATTTTTTGTTCAGGAAAAGTTTTTTATGATCTTTTATTAGAAAGAGAAAAGAGAGGAGGAGAGCCGGCTCTTATTTTAAGATTAGAGCAGTTATATCCTTTTCCAGGAGAAGGGATTTTAAAAATTCTTCAGTCTTACCCCTTAATAAAAAAAATTAGTTGGATTCAGGAAGAGCCGAAAAATATGGGGGCGTGGACTTATATGCAGATCAAATTACAAGAGCTTTTAAAGTTAATCCCAAGGTATGTAGGAAGAGAAGAGAGTGCTTCTCCAGCAACGGGTTCCTATGCTCTCCATAAAAAACAATATGAAAAATTCATGAAAGAAGCTTTTCAAGATGAAGAGGTGGATGTATGAAAATAGAAATTAAAGTACCTGTAATGGGAGAGTCCATTTCTGAGGCCACAATTAGTGTTTTTTTAGCTCCGTTAGGCTCTTACGTTAGTTCTGGGCAGGAAGTTTTAGAGTTAGAAACTGATAAGGTTAACCAAGTGTTATATGCTCCAGAATCGGGATCTCTTTTTTTAACAGTCGAAGTAGGCTCTGTAGTTAAGGTAGGGGATCTAATAGGTTATATTGATACAGAGGCGAAGCCGGAAGCCAAACAGGAAGAAACTAAAAAAGAGATCCCTATAGTTGTAGCTACACCTGTGGCAACATGTAAAGGTGGAGCCCGTAAAACGGCAGATGATTTCATGATAAATCTAGAAAAGAAAAAAGAGGAACCGCTGATTGTTAAGGAACAGACGGTTCGAAGTTCTTTGGTAGAAGGATCTCATATTAGCCGAAAGAAAATGACAAGACTTCGAAAAACTATAGCATCTAGACTTGTTGAAGTGAAAAATAAAACAGCCATGTTAACGACGTTTAATGAAATTGATATGACAGAAGTAATGGCGATTCGAACCCAAGAGCAAGAAGGTTTTGTAAAGAGTTATGGAGTGAAACTGGGTTTTATGTCTTTTTTTGTTAAAGCCACTGTTTCAGGGCTTAAAGACTATCCTTTAGTCAATTCTTTAATTGAAGGAGATGAAGTTGTAACATTTCATACCTATGATATAGGCGTTGCGGTTTCTACGGATAAAGGTCTTTTTGTTCCCGTTATCAGAAAATGTGATGAGCTGTCTTATGCAGAAATTGAGCAGGCAATAGGTCAGTATGCTAAAAAAGCAAGAGAAGGGGGGATTTCTATTGATGATTTAAGTGGAGGGAGTTTTACCATTACAAATGGAGGTGTTTTTGGATCTCTTTTCTCAACACCTATTTTAAATCCTCCACAAAGCGCGATTTTAGGGATGCATTCTATTGTCAAGCGTCCTATTGCAATAGATAATCAAGTTGTCATTCGTCCAATGATGTATGTAGCTCTTAGTTATGATCATCGACTAATCGATGGAAAGGATGCTGTTCTTTTTTTAGCGCATATCAAAGCGAGCTTAGAAAATCCTGCTAGATTATTGTTAGACCTATAAGGGAAATCGTTATGAAAGAAGAATATGATGTAGTTGTTATTGGAGCAGGGCCAGCAGGTTATGTTGCCGCTATTCGAGCTGCTCAATTAGGTCTCAAAACAGCATGTATAGAAAAAAGAGATTCTTTAGGAGGCACTTGTTTAAATGTTGGGTGTATTCCATCTAAAACACTACTTCACTCTTCTGAGCTTTATTGGAGAGTTAAAAAAGAGGGGAAATCTTTAGGGCTCTTAGGAGAGGATCTTTCTTTTGATTGGGCGCAAATGCAGGTTCATAAAAATACAGTTATTCAAGGGTTGAATCAAGGGATTTCTGGGCTTTTTAATAAAAATAAAGTGACGAAGATTATAGGAGAAGCTTCCTTTGAAACCCCACATCTTATTAAAGTAACCGTTCAAGGAGTAGAAAAAGAAATTTCTTCTCGGTTTTTTATTATTGCAACAGGATCAGAACCTACGGAATTGCCATTTCTTCCTTTTGATGAAGAAAAAGTTCTTTCTTCTACAGGGGCATTAAGCCTTAAAAAAATACCAAAGAGATTAGCTGTCATTGGAGCTGGAGTTATCGGTGTAGAGCTTGGTTCCGTTTTTCAAAGACTGGGATCTCAGGTTACTTATGTAGAGTTTATGGATAGAATATGTCCTCAATTTGATGTTTCTCTGTCAGGTGCTTTAAAAGATTCTTTGGTCAGGCAAGGAATGGAATTTTGGCTTTCGAGTAAAGTAATAAGTGCTAATTTGTCAACGGAGGTAGAGTTAAGCGTGTCGGCTAAAGACGGGTCTTTAAAGAGTTTAAAAGCGGATGCTGTATTAGTTGCGGTAGGAAGAAAGGCCGTTAGTAAGGGGCTTGGACTTGAAAAAATAGGAATCACGCTAACTCCTCAAGGGGTTATACCTATAGATACTAACTTTAAGACCTCCCATTCTCATATTTTAGCAATTGGTGATGCTGTAGATGGGCCTATGTTAGCTCATAAAGCATCGGAAGAAGGAGTTGCTGCTGCAGAGCTTTGTGCTGGCTTAATACCCACTCTAGAATATTTTACGATTCCTAATGTCATATATACGTTTCCAGAAGTTGCAAGTGTCGGGTTTACTGAGGAAGAATTAACTCAAAGAGGGATAGCCTTTACAGTTGGAAGTTATCCATTTAAGGGAAATTCTAGAGCTAACTGTACAGGGGAAGAAGAAGGTTTTATCAAAGTTCTTGCTGAGAAAAAAAATGATAAGATTCTTGGAGTGCATATGATAGGCCCTCATGTATCAGAGCTTATAGCAGAGGGGGTCTTGTCTTTAGGAAAGAGCTCTGAAGAAATTGGGCAGCTTTGTTATGCTCATCCGACCTTATCAGAGACTCTAAAAGAAGCAGCTCTTTCAATTCATAAAAGAGCTATTCATAAATAGCATTTATGTTTGTTTAGTCGTCAACTTTTTTTTCTAGAAGACTCTTTTTTAAAAGAGGAGCCGAAGAATTTTGAGTTTCAGGGGCTAGATCACCGCAAAACAGCTCTAGTTTAAGATCTCTTTTTTTAGAAAATCCTTCTTGTTCCAGTGCCACTTCACGGGCTACTATTTTTCTGTCTCGAATTCTAATGTGTCATAAAGAGGCGGCCTCACTTGATTTTCCCATTTTTCCATCAAATAAAGAGCCAGATTTATTAGGAGGTAAACGGCTAGCATTTTTTGAAAAACGGGCCAAAAAAGTTTTAGTTTCAAGGGATAGATCATCTTCAAATAGAGTTCCTCCACGAGGTCTTCTTTCTATATGCGAGTCTTCTTGTTCCAGTGCCACTTCAGGGGCTACTATTTTTCTGTCTCGAATTCTAATGTGTGCTAAAGAGGCGGCCTCACTTGATTTTCCCATTTTTCCATCAAATAAAGAGCCTGATTTATTAGGAGGCCAAGCGCTAGAATTTTTTGAAAAACAGGCCAAAAAAGTTTTAGTTTCAGGGGATAGATCATCTTCAAATAGAGTTCCTCCACGAGGTCTTCTTTCTGCAATTCCAATGGGTTCTAAAGGGGTGGGCCCAGTTGAGTTTTCCATTTTTCCATCAAATAAAGGAAATGATAATTTGGAACTAGGAAGGACTCTATAGGGTAAAAGGTGTTTCTCTGTCAAGGGGGAGTCCATGCTTATTCCTGTAAAAGCATCATTTAGTGAATCTGTAGACCCAGCAGAATCAGGACATTTTTTAGATTTGGAATTCTCTCTGATAGGGCTCAAAGAATTTTTAGCGACGGCGGAGGTCGTATATATAATAGGAGCTTGCTGTAATAGAGTTATTGGATATTCTGTATTTTGTGTAAAACTTGAAATGCTAGCGTTTCTTTCCATATAACATCCTTTGTAATGGTTTTTTTAAGAAATGTGATTACATTATATGAGTACTTGACTAATTTAGTAAATTAAATAGATTTTTGTTATTAAAACATTCAAAATAAATATATAAATATAAAGGATTGTGCGACAAGAAGCGTTCATAAACTAATTGCATGAAAAAGCAGTCGGAGTAAGGGGTACTCAGCCGATCTGGAGCAAGTCTTGGAGCTCTGAAGGTAACAACAGGGTTTAAGCGTAGATATGGAAGCTTATTAGGCCGTAATCCGAAAGGGTAAACTGATTGAGCCTCGAAAATTAAAATGAGAAGGGTCGATGTTTTAATTTTGACAGACTCTTGAAAACATCTATGAACCTCTTTTCTTGGAGTGTTCCTACGGGTTCTGGCCAGGGGGGAGTTGCCAGGATGCAATTGAGGCTCTATCTTACTAGCTTCAGAATGAAATCCAAACAGTAATCGATATAGACCTAAGAAATTTTTTCGCTAGCATAGATCATAAAGAACTAGAGGCTCTGTTGAGGAAAAAGATCTCAGCTAGAAGGTTTCTGAGATACATAAATAGGATGTTTAAAGCCGGGGTTTTATCAAAAAACACCAAAAGACGACTATAAAAGACAGAGAGCAGCATATTAAATTTAAACTGATGTAAAAAAATGTAAGGGGGGCATTGCCGGCTTAGTTTTGTTTTGCTCTTGCGAGTCTAGTTTCATTTCACGAACAAAATTTGGAAATGTTTTTTCTAGTAAAGTGGGAGGTGAGATAGGGTTTTCTTGAAAGAGCAGTTCTTCAAAAGCTAGCTTAAAGTTAGCTTTTGATCGAATCATAATTCCAAGATTTTGATCGTTTAGGATTTTTTCGTGGATTTCTAATAGAGGAGCCTCTTTTTTTCTATAAAAAAGTGAAGGGATTCTTGAAAGGCAAGCAAAAAGCCCTCCAGAAAACCAATCAGGGGGGCAATTGTCTATAAGAAGAGGTGTTTTTGCATGGCTTGTTTCAAATAAAAGAGAAGAATATGTTCTTCCCTTATCAATCACAAGGTCTGCTAGCGTAAAAAGTTCTTCTCTTTCTAAGGGGGTGAGGGAGGAGTAGATTTTTATTGGTAGATCTGTGCTAGGAGAAATTTTTGTTTTTAAATTATGGATAAAAGATTTGTTTTTCTTCTCTGTTAACACTGCAAGTGTGATGTTTTTCGACGTTTTATATTCTTTTGATAAAAAAGAAGGCCAAGGAGAATCGCCTTCTGGAGTATTGACTAAAACGACTTTAGTTTCAGCTGAAAATCCCCACATGAGCTTGAGTTCTTGTTGCGTTTTTGTGTTTTGAAAAACACCGGGAATACCTGAGATTTTTGTTTTTTCTCCATTGATTTCTTCTGAGATGTCAGAACTTAAAGGTGTTGGAAAAGCTATGCGAAAATAGGGGTATGAATTATTAGAAGTTTCTTCCCATTTGCTAGCCTCTGTATAGGGAGGGAAAAAAGTAATTGGAAGTTCTAGTGATTTAGCGGTTTCAAGCAAGAGGTCTTGATGTTCGGGATCTACAGCCCCAATAAGAGATGCCGGAGAGTTCTTTATAAGCGGTTGAATAAGAGATTTTATATTGTTGTTTAAGGAAGAAAGTTCGATCTTAGAAAAGGGTTGGTTTGCTTTTTCAAAAGATTTTTGAATGGTATTGGCTACGTTTTTTTCGTCTTCAGAGCACCCTACTAGGATTGTTATAGATTTTTTTAAAAGGTTATTCTGCACTAGGTCCCATTTATTTTTGATATGTCCATAGATCAAATTATAGTACATGGGTAATTTTTTTGAATAAGGAGCGTTTTTTATTGCATCTGCTGCAAGGCAAAGGGAAAATTGATGGTCTGAATAAGAGTTTTTTTCGATTTTTTGAATATGTGTTTGGTAAAAGAGAGAGGCTTTTAATACTGAGGAGGTAACTTGAAAGAATTCAGTGTCCGGTGTTTTTTTTAAAAGTTCGTATAGCTCTTGAAGGCAGATCTGGTGTGTAAAGTCTTTTTCAACCCGACTGAGAGTTTCAACAAAGGAAAGGAAGAGGCTTTTGAATTGGGTATTTGTAAGTGGGTGTAGAAGAGGTTCTAAAGATGTTTGGATTTCTTGGTTTAAAAACTTTAAGGAAAAAATCCAATCGTTAACATATTTTTTACTTTCCATTTCTTGGGCTTCTACCATTTTAAGTAAAAGTTTTTTAGGAGAGCATTTCCAGAGCTGCTGTTGAATAATGTAAGGTTTTAATGTGGAGTAGGTTTGTTCAAGATGGCAGGTATATAGAAAAAGAATGCTTCCTTTTAGTCTTCTTTCGTAGACTATATTTCTCATTTCAGGGGCAAGCTTTCCTTTTTTTACAAGCTTTAGAATCAAATCGGAAAGAATCCCTTCAGCAAAAAGTTCATCATTTAAATTGTTTTTAATTAAAATGGCTTCTTTAGAAGGAATGAGTCCTGAGTGTTCTAGTGTATTGAGTTGTTCTAGAGTAGTTGCCATTTCAGAAGTAATGTAATCTTTTTTCGAAAGAGATTCGAAAAGAATATTTAATTCACTATTAGGGTAGTTTTTTGAGCTTCTAAATGCAGTTATATTAGACATGTTGTATAAATCTTTTTTTAAAAAACTTTATTCTTAGTTTGATTGCATTAAAATAATGTTTACATATTATTATAAGAATGAATAGGTTAAGATAATAACTGATAAAATGAAAGGGTTTTGTATTTATGCCGAAAATTTCTTCTACTTTAGGGGCCAGATCAACTCAAATTTATGAAGTTTTTAGAGGGCCGAATCCTATTTCTTATTTTAATCGAATTTGTCTTTTTGATCGAACCTGTTTCTTTGATCGAGTTTGGAATTTAGAATCTTCAACAGGTGAATTGAAAGAAAAAATTCAAATATGTAAAGAAAAGGCTGGAATTCGAGGTCCTAAGTACTCTCCGGAGTTAGAATCTTGGAAGAAAGAGGTTATAGAATTATCTGCAGGGGTTCAAAGGACAGGTGTTTATACAGAGAAGAATTTGCCCTCCCGTGCATCTCCTAAAAACGAACTAGTTTATAATTATGATATTGCAAAATCCGCAACCGATCAGGAGCTGGATACGTTAAGTAGAAACGTATCCATATATACAACTCTATTACTTATTCATCCGGATTCTAAGGTGGATACCGGAGTTATTTTTGATTTGATTGCTCAAAATAAGAAAGATCCTTCAAAAGATATTTTAAATATGTATATAGAACATTTTTCAGAAAATCTTCAGTGGAACTTATTTCAAAGAATGTGGATTAAATGCCTCTATTATCTTTCTTCAGGAATTATTTCAGGGGTAATTCATACTACATTTCAAAATATGCTTGAAGAGTTGCGCCTATCAACAGATGGAAAAACTGAACGTATTTTTGGTGGATTACTCGATCATCTAGAGAAGTTTTTAAAGGATTATAGTGGAGAAAAGCCATTAGAAGATTTTATAGAAAAAAAAGATATGCCAGCTCTTTGTAGGGAGATTTCTCCCCATCTTGTCAGAGAGTTTTTTCCAAATATTTCTTTTTTTAAGGTGAGATCTAAAAAAATTCCACTTACAACGATTCCTAGTCTGCTATTAGATTCAACAGTAGGTGTTTTGCTAAACTTAGGATTGAGAATCTTAGTAAGAAGAGCTCTTCCAGATGTCTTACAAAAACTATCTGACACTTTAGAAGCTACTGTTTTATCAAAACTAACAGATAAAGAATTAAAAGAAGAAGAGCAACCTATTAACTATCAATTTGCAATTCCAATATTTCGTTTTATTAATGAAAAATTATTTGGATTTGCTACAACTTTAAAAGAGCCTCCTTTAGATATCGATGAGCCGCCGCCGCCGCGGATAGCTGCAAGGTTAGAGGGTGTAATTGATGCTCTTATGAAGCTTTCACAAAATCCATCTAATAACCCTATGGTTAGAGAAGGTCTACGCAATGGATTGATAGATGGTGGATATCAGTTAATGAAATATTGGCAAAAAGAACAGGAAACTCTTTTGCAGCAGGCTCTTATTCTTTCTTCTTTGCCATTTACTGAGAATCAAGAACTTCCTGATCTTGAAGCGGATAAAAAAGAATTCGAAAGTCTATGGAAGGCTCAGGCTAGACTTTTAGAAACGGTTAATGATCGTATTTTCAGTTTAGAAGTAAAGAAGAATTTTGGAACTCCCTCTACTCAAGTCAATTATCTATTAGCTAAAGAGCATAAGAAAATAAAAAGATATTTAGAAGAAGGACTTTCTGAATTCATAGGGCTTAAGAGTTCTTTAAAAAAAGCTAGCAAAGATCTTAAAATGGCAGAGTATCTAGGGTTTGATCAAACCCTTTCTAAGCATCTAGTGTTTTGGGAAGGCTTTTTATCCTTGATGAAGGCTGGAACGAAAAAGTTAAATCCTAAGCCGGCTACTGAAATGCTCTTCAGAGAGTTTTATCCACTATGCAAGGAAGCCACAGCTCAGGTCGATCGTATTTCAAAACTTCAAGACGAATGGGTTATGTGCACAAGGCATAAGGAGTTAAAAAAGCATTTTGAAGAAATGGGATATCTACTTGGAGTGAAAAGAGTTCAGGATTTAAATCTATTGCAGATTCAAATTGTCCTTAACAAAATAGAGATATTACTCCCTCCGAACCCTAGAGAGGTCCAGATTCTTAAGAGGTTTATCGAGAGCTTTTCTTCCCTTAAAACGACAGAAGGTATTCTTAAAGATTTACTTGCAGTAAGGGTTTTACTGAAAAAGCAGAAGCAAGGGAGTTTAACTAGCGAAAGTTTAGGAGAGCTTAAGGTCTTTTTATCTAACTATCCACAATTTCAAAAAGACAAAGAGTTTGCAAAGATCTACAAACAGTATAACGCTGTGTTTTTTGGGGATTCTGATTTAGATAGAAGGTCAAAAGAGGATATAGTACAAGAATTTTCAAAAAATATTGAAAGAGAGATTCAAGAGCAGTCTCAAAAAATCAAAGATTTACAGCTTAATTTACTGCATAGAATTTATCCGAATAGGGCTGTTTCTTCTTTTTCAGTGCCGTGCCCTTTAGGCAATCTTTTAAAAGAATTGAGAGATTGGGTCGTAAAGCGGAAAAATGGGTATGAGATCTTAGAAAAAGCAAACTTACACCTCTTGCAAGAAGGAACTAAAGATCTTGAAGAGCATGTGACTCTATTAGAGAGAAAGATTCATAAGCTGGAGCCGCATAGTCTACATTTCCCGTTAGAATCTGTTATTGATGGAGCGGCGTGGGCTTTTGGAGATGTAGGCAACATTCCAGGGATTTCTTCAGTAAAACAAAATCTACTTCAGGAGTTAACATCTGTCTTGGCTGGAGTGACTCCATTGATTACTGCAAAAAAAGAAGAAGGGAAAAGAAATTTATATTCTTGGATCGAGACGTTAGCTCTTTATGAAGGTCTTAAATATTTCAAATCAAAAGCTCAGTAGCTAAGGAGGTCGATCTTTTAAAATCGATCTCCTTTTTTTTTTTTACATTTCTGAAAATTCGTCTATAAATGCGTTCCATTTTTCATTCCAAAACTGAAAGGCTACACATTTTTCCTCTTCTGTCATTCCACTATACTTCAAAGAATTTATACATAGTTGTTTTAAAGCTTTAAAATCAAGATCCCACGCCATGATAACTTGCCACAGATCAGGAGACATTCCGTGATAACCAAACAATCCAGGATCGTCTGATGATATCACGCAAGGAACTCCAGCTTTTAAATAGCCTGCTGCTGGGTGAATGCGTAAATCTGAAACATAGCCGAGAACTTGGTTGCTGATAGGGCAGACTTCTATGCAAATGTCTTCTTCTTTAATTTTTTCAATTAAGTAGGGATAATGGAAAAGGTTTAATCCGTGTCCAATGCGTTTACAATTTAACAAGACGGCATCATAGAGATTTGTATTGCTAGCCCAATTCGATTCTCCGTTATGAAAGTAGTAAGGCAAATCGATTCCATATTTTTTTTCCAAGAATTTTGATCGCATTAACGTTTCTATATGATCTAACGTTGTTCTGCCAGAATCTTCCTCCCCTACAAGATCATAGCCAATAACAAAATCTGGATATAAGGATCTTAGTAAATAAGCTAGCTCTATTTGAATAGCAGATCTGTTTTTGGGAATATTTCTAAATTCAGTGTGGATTATTTTGAAGTCAAAATAAGGGTGTTTTTCTCGAATTTCGTTTCTTACTTGTAAAAACGCATTGATAACTTCCTTTGAGTCTTCTGCCGTGCCATCTAAGTTGTAAACTGTTGAATTTAAAGATCGAAGCTCCATGTATTGAAGATTGTCCTCAATAAGGCTTTCAATAGAGCCTTTATAATATTTTATAAAAGCCGGCTTATAATGAATAAGCCCTTTAGTTTTAGTAAACCATCCTTCAAATTTTTCCCATAAATTTGAACTAGTTCTCTCTCGTTTTTCAATTTGCAGCAAAAAAAGAAGTGTTTCATCAAAATCAGGCAATTGGGACCTTAGCTCTGCGACAGATAGAAAGCCATTAGGAACTGCATCTTTTTCATAAAAATGTAAAGTGCCTTTAAGAAGAGGTCCCTCTTCTAGCCAATAAACATAACAATCGGGAATCCTAGTGAGCTCTTGGATAAGCCATTCGGATGTTAGAAGAGATGCACTATGAACATGTAAGAGGGCCCCTTTAGGCATTTTTTTAATAAACGAATAAAGTTCTGTTTTTTCTATGCGTTTTTTTTCTGAGAGAAAATTATGAGAGGAGGGAATGTCATTAGTTTGAATATAAGAAAAAAGCAGCTCTTTTTTTAACTTATTTAAATATTCGCTTACCTTCTGTTCTTTTGGAGATAAAGTTATTAGGCTTTCAAAGGAGCGATTCTTATTTGCAACTAGCGCGTGTTCTCTTTTTTCTATATATTCTTGAATCTCTTGAGCTAGCAATCTCTCATCCGCTGTTAAGAAATCCGTTACCCAAACTGAACTTATAAAAATAATAAAGACGCATATTTTTTTTATCATATTTTTTTCATCCTTTTGAATGTAAAGCCACTTAAAAAAACCAATTTTCTAAATATCAATCGACTCCTCTTTCTAAGCAGACGAAATATGCTTAATTATCGAACTATAGGGAGCGATGAAAAAATCTCTAGGCAGAGTTTTAACTATAAAAACGGAAAGATGTCAAGTTTGTGTTTTAAAAGATAGCTCTGATTTGTTTTTTTTGCAATAGTTCTCTAATTTGAATGTGCAGTATATTGTTTAATATTTGTTATTAAACCTTTTAATTAATGATTGAAATTAATATGTTGAATTATATATAATAAGATATTGCTATGTGATAAATATTGGAGGTAATATGGAAGAGATTATATGTCTTCGCTCTAAAGTAGCTGTTTTAGAGTCTCAGTTGGATATGCTTCTAACAGAGCGAAGTTATTTAGATAAAATGCTTGTCAAATGCGGTTTTTTAGAGGGGATCCCTACTTTAATGAAAACTGTTAAGGAAGTGTTAGAGTCTGGAGCTTTGGATGCTTTTGGTGGTGAAAATTCTATAGCTTCTTCTGACATGTAATTCAACGTAACATTCAAAAGCAGAGCTGTTTACAGCTTTGCTTTTTTCTTTTTTTATCTGATTGCTTTTTGTTTAATGAGATGTTATTCTGGATCGAATTTTAAGATCTAGAGGTGTATTTCATGGCTAAAATAATTTTCGAAAATTCTTCAGAAGAAGTGGAACTTGCTGATGGTGAGTCTATTATGGAGATTTGTGAGGACCAAGGGGTTCCTTTTGCCTGCACAGAAGGTGTATGTGGGACTTGTGTTATAGAAGTAACAGAGGGAATGGAGAATTTAACACCTTTTACTCAAGAGGAGAGGGACTTTTTAGGAGATTCAGATCGAGAAAGGCTCGCATGTCAGTGTAAGGTTCGTGGCGGCTGTATAAAGATAACATTTTAACAAGTGAAGGGATTAGATGTCACAAGGAAAAGAGTGTGAAGTAATGCAAATTACCCGAGATATGACGATAGAAGAGATCTTAAGCGGATTTCCTCAAAAAAGCCAGAAATTAGCCCAAGAAATGACTCAGATGGGTCTTCATTGCGTTGGATGTCAAGCAGCAACGTGGGAAACCTTAGAAGCTGGCGTGTTAGGGCATGGATTTACAGAGCAAAATTTAGAGGTTCTTTTAGGTAAACTTAATAAGATTTTATCTGAAAAGGTTGATCCGAATAGAATTACCCTTACAGAAAGGGCTTCTCAAAAATATCGAGCTATTCTTAAAGAAGAAGGCAAAGACAGTTTTGGCCTTCGATTTGGAGATTCAGCTGGAGGATGTAGTGGATTTGAATATATTTTAGACTATTCAGAAGCTCCTAAAGAAGATGATCAAATTTTTGAATCAGAAGGTGTTCAAATTCATGTAAATCAACATATGGTTTCGCGTCTTTTAGGCTGTGAAATCGATTATCTTGATGGCCTAAATGGCTCTGGATTTAAGATTTCTAATCCAAATGCCAAAGGTTCTTGCGGCTGTGGGAAATCACAAAGTTACTAAAAAATAAAAAACCCGCTAGATTTCTCTAGCGGGTTTATTACTTCTAATACTTCTAACTAATTTATCCTGCTACGATTTCTTCTTGCTGAATGAGTTCAGCAACAGCTATTTCAGCTGCATTTTTATTTTGTGTCAGTAGCTGATGTTGTTCAAAAACTGGAAGGTTAGTTGTTACATATGTTCCAATTTCGTCTCTAATGGCGTCTACTGCTTTTTGTTTGCTAGAACTAAACAGGAAGAACTTTTTATTAGCAGTGTCTGCTGCTATCAAAAGTTTATCATACCCACTTAAAACTGATTGAACAGTTTCATCAGCATTAAATGCATCTAAGGCAACTATAGCAGCATCATACTGATCTTGTGGAGAAGGAGTAGATCCTTTAAAAGGATTTACTCTTGCAAGAAGATCAGATCCAAACTGAGCCCAGCTTCTAGAAGAAACAGTAGCTACTTTAGCAGCTTCGACAGCTTCAAAAGAAGAGATGCTTTTGTTTAGTGACGCTATTCTACCTTGAGTTTTAGCACTTGTAGATAAAATTGCATTTTCTTTGCTGCTTCTATTGAAAATCCCGTCCCACAATTTTTGTGATAGAGGTCTTCCGTTTTGTATAGCCTGCAACTTTGTAATAAGCTCAACATTAATTTCTTGAGCTTGTACTTTTAAGTTAAGTTCAGCTTTTTGTAGGTCATGTGTTAAGAGAGAATCTAGTTCTGTCTCTCTTGGACCTTTAATGTTTCTGCTTAGCGGGTTTCTAAGGTGCGCTGAAGAGATCTTACTAGTGTCGTCGAGTTCTTTTACGAGCTCTACGATTTGGTTAGAAATAGTTTGGATCTCTTGTGTTACTATAGCACTTTCTTCTACGCTAGCATCAGGATTATTTTGTAGAGCTTCTACTTTTGTTAATAGCTCGTTTATTAAGTTCAACTTCTCGTTTTGAACTTGATAATGTCCGTCAATAGCTTCTAATACAGTAGCTTTTTCTGTATCTTTAATTTTTTGTTCGGCTTTAGCTGAAAGCTTGGCTAGTTTTTTACCAACGCTTCCTGCTTGAGCATCTGCACCAATTACAGAATCACTAGTCATTTTTCTGATTTCTTCAATAACTTCTTCTGGAGAAGCTGAACCATCAGTTAATTTAGCTTCTATTTGCTTAGTAAAAGCGTCTAAAAATATTTGCTTATCTTGGTCTGTAAGACCTTTGCCTTGCATTGCATTATTTACGCCTTCTTTCATTCCTAGAAGAAGTTGATTCTTCAAAGCGAGTTCTGCATGCGCTTTTCCGCCATGTAGAGAGGCGTTTATCCCAGATCCTAAACTTAACAATCTAGCGACTACAGATTTACCTAACAGCGCATAAAATTTTGTATAAGTAGGCGAGGCCTTAGCGTTGTCAACTGTCAAAGTATTTAAATCTTTATAATAATGTAAAATTTGTTGTATATCTTCGTTTTTGATGCTTTCGAAAACATCACTAGCGAGAGTACTATTCACACTAGGAAGTCTTTTCATCATCTGTCTAATATTATCTTGATGCTTTGGCGCTAATGTAATAGGCTCATAACTTGAAAAGAAACTTTTAACTTTTTCTGTAAAAGATTTTTTTTCGGCTACAATAGGAGCTGATGTTGCAACAGGTGCAGCAACAGGTATAGCTTCTGGTGTTCTACCAAATATATTATTTAACATATGCTCTCCGGAATTATTTTTTATTAATACTTAAGTTTTATTATGTTGTTATAACGTTTGTTTGTTTGTTTGTTTGTTTGTTTGTTTGTTTTACATTAACTTCACATTTGTTTTCGTTTAAATTAATATAATATCAAAACGTTAAATTAAAAGCGAAGAAATATTTTCGTAAGTCCTTAATTATAAATTAAATGTAATTATAGTTATATATTTAAATATGCTGTTTTGTTGTTATTTATGTTTTTAATTTAAGTCGTATCTTGCTGTTTGTTAGTGTTTTTTATCATTGAAAATATAAGTATGTGAATATGTAATCTTTTAATTGTTTTTTGTGTTTTATTTCACCTCTATATAATTCGTTTTTTATTTATTGTTTTTGTTTTATCTATAGAGAGAATTTGATTTTTTCCTTTGAAAGGAAAAAAAAATCTCTCTAGTATATAGGATGTTTAGAATCCTTTAAAAAAGAAAAAATTGTATGACAGAAAATCCAGTTGGAAATAAATTTAGGTGTATTCTTATTTTAGGTCCCCCAGGTTCAGGGAAAGGGACATTAGGGAAGTTTTTAAGTAGGGCAGGTAATCATTTTCATTTGTCCTCAGGGGATATCTTTAGAGGTCTTGATCCAGAATCCCCTATGGGGAAGTTGTACCACACATATGCGAGCAAAGGTTTTTTAGTGCCAGATTCGGTAACTATTGAAATGTGGAAACAGTATGTAGATGGATTGATCGCCACTAATCGTTATTTTCCGACTAAACAATTTCTTTTACTCGATGGAATCCCAAGAACGATCTCTCAAGCTAGTATTTTAAATCAATATATTGAAGTAGTAAAAATAATAGTATTAGACATGTCGAATACAGAGTCGCTTGTCAAGAGAATGAAGAGAAGAGCTCTCATTGAAAAAAGACAAGATGATGCAGATGAGGAAGTTTTAAAAACAAGAATGAATATCTATGAAAAAGAAACTATAGAGCTTCTCAGTCAGTATTCTCCTTTCTTAATATCTCATTTTAATGCGGATCAAAAACCTTTAGAGGTTCTTCGAGATGTTTTAATTGAGCTTTCTCATGTTTTAAGTCATTCAGAGATGTAGTGTTTATTTAAAGGTCGCTTAATTACTTATGTAGTGGCGACTTTTTATTCTTATTGCAACTGTTTCTAATTATTACAATTTAGTGGTACAATTTAATTGTTCTGATTTTATTTTACGGTTGTTTAGTATGATTGTTTTTAATAAGCCTAATTATTTAGATAATGCTTTTAAGTCTTTAGATCAAGTTTCTTCTTTAGGTTCAACTATTTTTTACGACTCATTACCCAATCTCCCATATTTAAAAAAGCCAATAATCGGATCACTTGTCTTGAAGGCAAAAGATATTTCTGCTGATACGGGTAGTGATATTCATCCAACTACTTCTTTAGCGTTAGGCACGATGGGAGCTGTAACTGCATTTAGTTTAACGTTAGGAATTTTCACCCTGGATAAAGCGTATAACTCATATAAGTCAGCTGATGCGATGCATGATGAAAATGGAAAAAGACTCTCAAAGATTGAGTTAGCTTTAAGACATAGTCAGATTGTGGGCGGGGGATGTTGTGTTTTTTCAAACGTTGTTGATTTAGCAAATAGAGGATTTAAATCTTTAAGAAACTTATCTAGTTCAAGCTCTAAGGCTCTTCTACTAGCAACCTACTGTTTAGATGTTTTGTACTTAGGATTAATAGCAGTAAGCTTTTTGAATATTAGAGAAAGTTTTAGGTTTTTAGGTAGAGTTAAAAACAGCACGGAAAGCGTAGAGGAACTAAAGTTTTTAATTGGGGAGTTGACCGGAAATGGGCCAGTAGAATCTTCTAAACGGATCAGTATCCAAGATATACATACGCATCTTGGATTAGAACTTCGTTCAATGTTAAATGAAATTGATTCAATGCTTGCAGCTAAACTATCAGACAAAAAGCTTGGAAAGGCTCTTTTTAAAGATCAGTATAAAAAATTCTTACCAACTGTTTTAAATAGAATGGGCATTGATCCAACAGACAAAGATTTGAAGGTGGAGAGTTTAATAGATAACAAGGAACTTATTCAACGTGTTTGGGCTAAGGAAAAGAGTGTTATCCATACTCGTGTTCTAGGATTTAAAGGGATGCAGCATATCCGAAAAGCAAAAGAAATGCATTTGTATGAACTACTATTAGATGATAGCACAAAAGAGTATGCGCAATCTGCGGCTAAAGAGTTATTACAAGAGTTGAAGGTTTGTTCTAAAAAGCAGAGGCATATTTCGATCGCTTATCTAGTGGCTGGATCCGTAGGAGCTACATTTTCGGTGATATCAAAAGCTTTTATTTTTCCTTTAGAAACTGCAGTCTCTAAAGTCGGTTTTTTGGTCTTTTTTTTATTAATGGGATATGGGGATGTTTGTGACTTTTTAGAGGTATACAAGTCAGGAGTTAGAGCAGGAGAGTATGCTAAATTTTGTGCAGGAACTCATTTAGCACTAGGAGTAGTAGCAGTTAGTGCCTTTGCTGTTACACTATCTATACTAGGGGGAGGAATCCCAATAGCTTCTTTGATTATTATAGGAGGAGTTTGGATTAGCTTGGATGTTTGGATGTTGCTTCTTTTAAATCGTAGAGAAAAAGAATATGTGCTGGAGCATCCAACACTAGGAGAATTCTTGGATCTGTTAAATAGAGGGAACACAGATTATCTTTCTAAAGAAGCTTTGGAAATGTTCCATAAACTTCCAAAGTTGCAAAGAGAATCAATTCTGAGATCACTAGTCAAAAGCAATCCAGTTGTGATGAAGGTGTGTTCAAGGAAATTGAAAACATTTGCTATTCAAGGCTCTTTGCTAGAAGAAAGTTTAGAATCAAAAGGAAGACGTTTATATAATGAACAAAATATCAATCAACAGGTGTCTAAGCATTCTTTTGAATTAGCAAATAAAATTTTGACAGGAAAAGGCTGTCCTTTAGATAAAGATTCTTTAAATACACATCCATGTAAGCATCTTTTTTATAAAACCTTTTATAATGAACAGGCGAAAGCTGATCAACAAAAGTTTTGTGAAACAGTTGGGAAAAAGCATTTAAAGTTTGCTGTGGAAAAAATAATAGGATCATCTGAAGAAGTTCTTCTATTAGAAAGCGAAAAGCTAAAAAAACTAGCTAGGAATAGTCTTCCTTGATCACAAATATAAAAATTCATTTATTTTTGTAACCTATTCATTATCAGCTGTTTTTGGAGTTTTGTCTTCTGGTCTTTGATAGAAATAGCCGGGCTATAACTCATGAATTGGAATTGGCAGCTATCGGATTGGCCGAAATTTACTTATGATCGAACTTTAATAGATCAAAAAGAAAGACTATTTTTTTTAACTTCAGGAATGTCCCTTGCTTTTTTAGAAAATATAGGTTCGCTAGAACGAAATCAATTTATTATAGAAATTCTGAGTATGGAAGGGATAGAAAGTTCTAAAATCGAAGGTGAACTTCTAGAGAGGGCGAGTTTACAATCATCTATCAAGAAGCATTTTGGTTTAGATTCTGAGGTAAAACAAGAGACTAAAAAAGAAAAAGGGATGGCAGAGCTTCTTTGCAATGTTTATGAGACTTTTGAAAAGCCTTTAACTCATGAAATGCTTTGGGAATGGCATGCTATACTATTTAGAGATAATGAAGAAAAATACCCTGCGCATGAAGAGCCGATGCAGATCGTTTCGGGTCGTTTGGATTCACGTAGGGTTTTTTTTGAAGCGCCTCCTTCAAAGAAGGTTTTTGATGAAATGACTCTATTCATCAATTGGTTTAATTTTCCAAATCCAGCAGAGTCGGTGTTAGGAAGAGCTGCGATAACTCATGTTTACTTTGAGACGATTCATCCTTTTGAAGATGGGAATGGAAGAATTGGGCGTGTTTTGTCTGAAAAGGTTCTTTCTCAAGGAGTTGGAAAACCGACGTTAATTGCTATTTCTAAATTCATAGAAAAACAAAAAAAGACATATTATGAGGAAATTGGTGGGTGTAACCGCTCTTTGGAAGCTTCAAGCTGGGTGAGTTTTTTTGCAGACGTGGTTTTGCAAGCTCAAGAGGACTCTATACAATTCCTCCACTTTTTAATCGAAAAATCTAAGCTTTTTACAGAGCTCTCAGGGCTAATTAATGAACGGCAAGAAAAGGTTTTGCTTAGAATGTTTGAGGAAGGGCTGAATGGCTTTAAAGGGGGACTTAGTGCGGAAAATTATATTTCAATTACAAAAGCGTCTAGAGCAACAACGACACGTAATTTAGCAGAGTTAGTTCAAAAGGGAGCCCTGATAAGAACAGGAGAGCTTCGTTATACCAGGTACTTTTTAAACTTAAAAAGTAATGCATAGTCGACTTCCACTACAAGTTTTTTTTAAATTATTTATTTGTTCATATTAAAAAGTTTAATTTATAGTGGTTTGTTTTTTATTTATCTGTTTTATAATTAGCAGTATTAGGTTTGTAATTTAGTTGTTATGTTGTGTTTCTTTTTAAGTGTTATTTGTGTTAACATTAAAACTTACATTTATATAATAACAACTGAATTAGCGTGATTAAAATGGATGCATTAAATAAAAGCAATTACTTAGATAGTGTATTTAAATCTTTAGAGACAGCTAGCTCAGACAATCCAAATATTTTTTATGATTCTTTAGCGAATAATCCATTTTTAAAAAAACCAATAATTGGATCTCTTGTTTTACAATCAAAAGATATTCCAGCCAATACAAGTAGTATTATGAGGCAAGGGTCTTCTCCTGCAATGAGTGCTTTAGGGCTTACTACGGCTTTTAATACATTCCAGGGGATTTTCACTTTAGAACAGGCTTGTCATGCATATAAAGCAGCAGATAGGATGCACGATGAAACGGGAAAGAAAATATCAACCGCTGATGGGGTTTCGAGAGTGGCTCAAATCTTTGGGGGTCTTTCTTTTTGTTTAGTTCGTTTTGCAGATATTGCAAATCGAGGATTTAATTCCTTAAAAATGTTAGCTATTCCAGCTGCCTATTCTTTTATCATAGGGATACATAGTTTTGCTGTTTTGTACTTAGGGTTAGCTGTATTAAGCGTGGTAAGTATTAAAGAAACCAATGGGTTTTTAAAGAAAGCTCAAAGAACTTCTGGAAATATAGATGAGTTAAAATCGGTGATGGGAGAACTAACCGGGCGTGGGACTCCAATTCTATCAAAACCAGTAAGTGACAAAGATATATATGTGCATCTTGGATTAGAGCTTCGGTCTATGTTAAGAGAAATTGATCCAAAATTAGGATTGAAGCTTTCAGATAAAAAACTCGGGAAAGCACTTTTTAAAGAAAAATATAACAAATTTTTGCCGACGGTTTTAACTAGAATGGGAGCGAATCTAGAGAGCAAAGGGTTGAACGTTGAGAAGTTGAAAAGCAACCAGGGTCTTGTTCAAACAATGTGGGCACGGGAAAAACAGGTTACTTATGAACGTCTTTTTGGGTTTGAAGGTATGCAACTTGTTCAAAAAGCAAAAAAGATGCATCTATATGAACTGCTATCAAATGAAAAAACGAAAGAATATGCAGAAAAGACATCTGAAAATCTATTGAAAGAACTGGCAGTATGCTCTAAAAAACAGAGACAGATCATGATAGCGTATTTGATTACAGGTGTAATTGGAGTTGTTTTTACTGTTCTATCAGATGTGTTTTTAGCGCCTTTAGATGTCTTGATTTGTAATATTGGATTTTTTACCTGCTATCTAGTGATGGGATATGCGGATTTACGATGCTTTTTAGAGTCATATAAAGCTGGGGGGGCAATTGGGGAGTATGCGAAGCCTTATGTGTTGTTCCATTTTGCTCTTGGACTAGCTGCTATTACAACGGCTGCTGTTTTAACCAGTGTAACATTTGGTGGTTTTCCTGTAATTTGTTTATTCGTTATTGGGGCTGTCTGGATGGCAACAAGTGTTGGGATGTTAGTTCTTTTGGATAGAAGAGAGAAAAAATATGACATAGATCATCCTAGTTTAGAGAAGTTTTTAGAGCGGTTAAACCAGTCTAAGATGGGGGTTGTTTATAAGGAAACTATCGAAATATTCCATAAACTTCCAAAAATACAAAGAGAAGCAATTTTGAAGGCTTTGATTAAAAATCATAAAGAATTAAAGCGTTATTCAAAGGAATTAAAAACATTTTCTATTGATAGTTCTTTAGCAAAAAAAAGTTTAGAAGAAAAAGGAAGA
Source organism: Chlamydia trachomatis (assembly GCA_945898205.1). Lineage (GTDB taxonomy): Bacteria > Chlamydiota > Chlamydiia > Chlamydiales > Rhabdochlamydiaceae > CAIJXB01. Next base: position 25,579 of record CAMDHO010000013.1, read on the forward strand.
CGTTTGTATTTAGAGACAAAAGATCAAAAGATCCGAGATAAAGCTTTTGAACTAGCTAATGGAAATTTGATAGGTGATGGCATTCTTTTAGATGAGAAATCCTTAACTACACATCCATGTAGGGATATGTTTTATAGGGAGTTTTATAATGAACTAGCTAAAGCTGAGCAGCAAAAGTTTTGCGAAAGAGCGGGTGTTGAAAAAATAAAGGATGAACTAGAAAAGTTAATAAAATCGGCTAAAATTATTAAGTTAGAAAGTCAGAAAGTGGTTGAATTAGTGGGAAAAACTGCTTTTCACCCTAGATAAAAAATAGAGTTTGTTTTAAAATGGCTCCTTAATCTTTTTAAGGAGCCATTCTATTTATGATTAGTATTACGATTCTAGCGAGAAATAGCGAGGAAACTTTAGAGGAAACTTTGAAGTCTACTAGTTCCTTTTCTGAAGTTGTTCTTTTAGATACCGGATCTACGGATGGAACTCTTGCTATTGCTCAGAAATTTTCAAATGTTAAGATTTTCAATGCCCCCTTTCAAGGTTTTGGCAAAACTCATAATATTGCTACGTCTTTAGCTTCTCATGACTGGATATTTTCATTAGATAGCGATGAAGTTTTAAGCGAAGAACTTGTCAAAGAAATTCAGAATAAACTGTTGGACCCAGCATTTGTTTATGCAGTGCGCAGAAAAAACTTTTTGTATAACAAAGAGGTTAAAGGATGTTCTGGCTGGCATCCTGACTGGGTTCTTCGTTTGTATAACAGGAAAAAAACTTCTTTCAACGATGCTGAAGTCCATGAAAAAATTGTTTTAGGTTCTTTAAAAAGAGAAAATCTAGTTTATACGATGAACCACACCCCATATCGCAAAATTTCTGATTTCTTGCAAAAAATGCAGTCTTATACAGACCTGTTTGCTAAGCAGCATAGAGGACGTAAAAAATCATCAATGATGACGGCTATTATTCATTCTTGGGCAACATTTTTTAAAAGCTATATTTTGAAGAAAGGCTTTTTACAAGGTTCTGAGGGTTTTTTGATTTCTGCATATAATGGACATGTTGCTTTTTATAAGTACTTAAAGCTTCGAGAGGAAAATGCGAACAATAATTTTTTTAAAAAAAACAAACGATGATTTCATCTTAACGTGTAGATCCTCACTATCCTTCTATTCAAATCTTAGTTTGAATTGTTAAACATTTAGTTTTGAGGATCTATCTAATTTTTAGAGGATTCCATTCTTCTAAAATACGCCACCCTACATAATCAATATCTAAATAAAATGTTTGGGAACTAGGTTGTAGACCTGGCGATCTAGCAAGACTGCTTGTGGACGCGGTGGGAATGTTCTAAAATGACATTGAAAATTGGCCTTATAACCGATTCATTTTGTAATAGTTAATGGATTTTTCCGTAGAGCCCCAATTCTTCCCATGAACCCATTTTAGCTGCTTGGTTAGTTTTAATTTCCTTTTTGCAAAGTCTTTTAATAACTTGATTTATATCTAAATCTTTTATGTTCATATACATACGTCGGTTCATTGCGTCACTCCTTATAATTAATTGTTGTTGACCATCAATAACTTGTAATTACTATAAAGGTGTCATTTTAACTTAACAAAAAGGTTCCATTTTAAAAAAATAATAACAAAATAGTGTTAAATAGTTGACTTTTTGTTTTGTTTCGTGTTATTATTTTAATCAGTTAAAGAAAGTTATTATGATCTTAATAAGATGGCTTATATGAGTGCTGATTTAAATGCGCATTTGATAGAGATGAATCTTTAGTAATAGAAAAACATGTGCTTGCATTAGCAGAGTGGATTATAAGCCTATTATACTAGAGGTAAAGAAGCCCTCTAAAGAAGGGCTCGTTAAGAAAGATGGTTTAAATGAAAGTTTAATTTAGCGTAATAATAATAAATATAATTATATCTACATATAACTTAATAAGACTATTCGCCATGTGAAAGCGTGGCGAATTTTTCCTGTTTAGAATGATTTATTTTTAAAAAAAGCGATGAACGAGCTTTGGAAGCATTTTTGCAAGATTAGAATGTTCAATTCCCATGTCTCTACATTGTTCTAAAGCGGAGTGAAGAAGTTCTTTTGAGAGTTCTTTAGCAGGAGATAATCCTAACAGAGAAACGCTCGTATTTTTCTTATTTGCGATATCAGATAATAGAGGCTTTCCAATAAGGTTAGCATCCCCTTCTATGTCGAGAACGTCATCAATGATTTGAAAAGAAAGTCCAATTTTTCCGCCGAGTTCAAAAAGTTTTTGACGGATTAAAGGCGAGACGTTTGCCGCAATTCCACCGATTTCTAGAGAAGCACTGAGTAGAGAAGCTGTTTTTCCAAGGTGGATTTTTTTTAATGTATCCCAAGAGATATCTTGACCTTCACTTAAAAGATCTAAAGATTGCCCTCCAACCATTCCTTCTCCACCACTTTGTTTGGCAAGGAGCCGAATCATTTCTAAGATTTGTTTGTCTGTAAGATGAGGGCTTCTGGAAAGAGTTTCGAAAGCAAGAGTTAAAAGAAGATCTCCAGCTAAGACGGCTTGACCTTCTGGATAGATTTTGTGGAGGGTTGGCTTTCCTCTTCTCAAGTCATCGTCATCCATACAGGGAAGGTCATCATGGATTAAAGAGTAGGTATGGATAAGTTCAACAGAGCAGGCGGGGAGTAGGGCGTTTTGCAAGGGGGATCCGAACGCTTCAGCCGTTGCTATAGTTAAAAGAGGTCTAATTCTTTTTCCTGAAGATAGCAGGCTATATCTTGCAGCTTCAAATACAAGTTGATAAGGGCCCTTTGGAGGAGTAATGAGCTCTTCTAGCGTTTTTTCTATGAGAGCTAATGTCATCTTTTTTTAAGGGTCCCTTCTTTTAAAAGAAATACTTCATCGCAAAGGGATGCGAACTCTTCGTCATGAGTGACTAAGATAAGAGATTTTCCTTGTTTTTTACAGCCATCTAATAGGAGACTTTGAACAAGGTTCGCATTCATGGGGTCGAGATTTCCAGTAGGCTCATCGACAAGTAGGATGTCAGGGTTATTACAAAAAGCTCTTGCCAAAGCTGCTCTTTGCTTTTCTCCCCCAGATAAAAGCTTTGCAGGAAGATTGGCCTTTTCTAAGAGGCCTACAAATTGCAAAAGCTCTTTGGCTTTTTCGGCAGAACTGCTCGAAGAACTAGTATTTTTTCGTAAGATTTGAGCTGGCATTAGGATGTTTTCTAGTAGGGTATAATCTTCTAAAAGATGAAAGGATTGAAATACAAATCCGATATTTTTCCCCCTGAGCTCTTTAGCGTGGGTAAAAGCCTCTTTTTGGCAGATTGTTAAACTTCCGGAAGTTGGGGTGTCCAATGTCCCGAAGATGTGAAGTAAGGAGCTTTTCCCGCTTCCTGACTTTCCTATAATAGCAATGGATTTCCCTTGATAAAGCTCTAAGGAGACATTTTTTAAAATTTGAAGAGGTTCTGCTCCTGAAAAAGTCTTGCAAATATTTTTAGCTTCTAAGATTAAAGTCATGATTCTGACCTCAAAATAGAGGAAGGGCAAAGGCGACACGCTTTAAGAGCGGGAATCAATCCAGAAAGAAGGGAAAGAATAGGGGTTGCTATAAAGATAAAAACAATTGCATCAGAGCTGAGGTTGCTGGGTAACGAGTTTCCGTAAAAAGCAGGGTTAAAAGCTTCGTGACCTTGCAGAGCACTTAAAAAAGCTGTAAGAGTGTCTATGTTAGCTAGAGTTAGAAGCGCGGTAAGGGTTCCTATAATGCATCCTAATAGTCCTACCATAACGCCACAAATTCCAAAAATAAGAGCGATGCTTTGAGTGCTAGCCCCCATTGCTTGTAAGATGGCTATTTCTTTTTTCTTGTCGCTAACAAGTAGGATAAGAAAGGAGATGATATTACAGCAAGCGACAATGAGAATAATCATTCCAATTAAGGAAAGGAGTAATTTATCACTTTTAAATTGTTCTAGAAGGTCTTTAGCAAAGTCGTAATCTTGATAAGAAGAAACGTTCCAGTAGGGCAGAAGTCCTTGTTTTTCTAAGGCGGTATTTAGACTTTCCTTAATGAGTTTTGCGCTTCGTGGAGAATCTACCCACACTTGAAATCCTCCAAGAGAAATTTTGTCAAAACTGAACGGAGTATTCGATGAATTTATAGTTTTTGTAATGGTTTTAGGGACTAAAAGACATTTATTTCCGATAGAGATGATGCCGGGATCGTAAAATCCAGCTACAAAAATAGAAACTCTTTGTTCTTGAACGCTAGTAGAGGTAGCTCCTTGATAAGACAAGAATCCTTTGTCACCTAAAAGCACTCCGCTATCTTGAAATCCTTTAGGAATTAATATACCACTTTCTCCTTGAGGGCCAATCGGGAGGACCCACTGCGAAGAAGAGTTAATATAAACCCAAGGAGGTGTTTTTCCTGAAATGTCATGAGAAATAGAGGTAAAAGTATCAACTAGAAGATCTTTCCAGGGGAGCTCTCCTTTTAAGAGATGTCCTTGTAAAGAACCTTCAATCTTTACTTGAATCTCTTGCATGTGCGTTGCTTTTTCTATGCTCTCTTGATTGAGGGTAGATTGAAAAATAATGGGTTCTTCGATGGAAAGAAAAGTATCTAGACCTAAAACATAAGAGTGCTTGTCTAAAGAAAGGAGTATTTGGTTTCCTTTTCTAACCAAAGAGCCATAATTTTTCTGCTCAGTCTGTTTTTTCGTGGTAGAATTTGGAATTGTTAAAAACCACTGTCCCTTTTTAAAATACCCATAAACGGAAAAGGAACTATTTTCAGGTAGAATAAAAGAGGGCAGTTGCCAATTCGGGACAACTGTTTTTAATGTGTGGATTTGAAGAAATGGTAGGATTTGCCCTATTCGACTTTGAAAAGCTTCAGAGGAGGGGTGTAAAGTAGGAGCGCCATCTTCTAAAATACGCTCCATTCTGTAGTTGGCTAGGAAAAGAAGATGGTTTAAGTCCTTGGCTGAAAAGGGAATTAAAAGAGAAGATAGAGTTTTTTCTTGAGTAGGAGGAGTGGCTAAGTAAGAGACTTGGGTTAAAAAATTCATGGATTCTTGTCCGGAAGAAAATGGAGATGGAGAGTGGTTCCTAAGAAGTTGTAATTTGAGGAGAGCTCCGGACATTTCGTAGTCTTGATAGAAAAGACTGCGGTGTTTGTTTTTTAAATCTGTTAATATAGAAGATAGCCCTTTAACGGGGTCAATTAAGGTTCCTTTGTCATTTACTGCGGGCCTGAGCCAGTTGGAGGGGACTTCAGGGTCTTCTTCTGGGTCGTAGGGGTCTGAAAGAGCTGATTCTTTCTTTTCACCAAGTGTTTTAAGTGAAAAGTTAGAAGCGCTGCTAATAGAGTCTACTTTATAATAATAGGAAGAGTAATAAGCTGCGGTTGGGGTAACTCGAACGGGAGCATTGAGATCTGTTAACTTCTTAAGCCAGTTAGATTCTATTCCATTTGTAATGGAAAGAAACACTAAAAGGAGCCAGACTATTAAAGAGATGACGCCAACGGACATCATCGCGATTAAAGTAACGGATAGGTGTTTTTTGCGGGGAATCAGATACTTGAATGCAATAGAAAATTCAAACATGGGTCTGATTGATCCCCCGCGTTAAACGCGACAATTAGATTACTTAGCTTCTTTAAACAGAACACGCTTCTTTAATTTTTTGTCGTATTTTTTCAACTCTAATCTTTGAGTTGTATTTCTTTTGTTCTTATTAGTCCAGTAGCACTCGGAGCTTTCTGTACTTTTCATTTTAATATTTTCTCTCGCGCCTTTCGCCATTGTAACCCTCTAAAAAGATAAAATTATATGCCCTTAAATTGTATGAATCCATTGAATAGAGATCAAGGTTTTTTTGCATTTTCTTCATCAAAAGAAAAGTTTAGATAAGTGGGATCCTTGTTTGGGGTTCTAAACTTAAGCAATCACCCTTCCCTTGCTTCTGATATACGTGAAATCCTAACCCTGCGATCATAGCTGCATTATCTAGACTTAAGCCTAGAGGCGGCCAAAAAGCGGGGATAGATGGTTCTTTTTCTTGAAAAAGAGTCCTTAGTCGTTGGTTATTACTTACCCCCCCGCCAATATAGATGGCTTTGCATCCAAATGCTTTGGCGGCCATAATTGCTTTTTTCACAACATCACCGAGGGCTGCTTCTTGAAAGGCATAAGCAATTTCTGCTTTTTTCTCAAATGACAGGGTGCAAGGGGCTGTTTTTTTTCCATTTTGCCCATAAATTGAGTAAAAAACATTAGTCTTAATCCCGCTAAAGGAAAAATTATATGGTTTATCTTTTATGCGGCCAGGCTTAAAAGATAAAGAAGATGGAGCGGCTTGCAGAGCTAACTTTTCGATTTCAGGACCGCCCGGATAAGCTAAGTCAAGAAGATGAGCGACTTTGTCAAAAGCTTCTCCTATAGCATCATCTACGGTAGTACCAATTTTTTCATACTTTCCAAGTTCGTGAATAAGAACTAAGAAAGTATGGCCTCCAGAGAGCACGACTCCCAAAGCGGGGAGTAAAGGGGTTTCTTGTTGCATCATAGCAGCGTAAAGATGAGCTTCTACGTGATTAACACCAATAAATGGTTTTTGAATAGCTAAAGCAAAGGCTTTAGCTGCATTAACACCAATAAGAAGGGGGCCGATAAGGCCAGGCCCTTTAGCAACGCTTACAAGGTCAATTTGATTAATCGATATATTTGCTTCTAAAAGAGCTTGTTTTAAGACGGTTGGAAGAGCTTCAACATGGCTTCTGCTAGCAATTTCTGGAAAGACGCCCCCGAATTTTCGATGGATATGTGCTTGAGAAGCTATTACGTTAGATAAAATTTCTTTACCATTGATTACAATGGAAGCCGCTGTTTCATCGCAAGTCGTTTCTATTCCTAAAACAATCATTTTTACTCGTCTTATTTTTCATAAAAGATAGAGAAAGTTAGCACAGTAGATCATATAGGACAAGATTATAGCTTTTATATATATATGAAATTTTTTATATAGAAGAAAAGGGTTTAGGTGATTCGATGTTAGATTCAGTATGGTTTTGGATAGGATTCCATTTATTTATTTGTGCTATGATTTATGTGGATTTGAAGGTTTTTCATCGAGACACCACCAGAATGAACCTTAAATCCATTTCTTTATGTTGTTTTTTCTGGGTAGGGATTGCCTTAGTCTTTAATGGATTAATTTGGTTTTTCTTAGGGCTAGAGCCCGCTTCTACATTTTTGACTGCTTATCTTTTAGAAAGTTCGTTAAGCATTGATAACTTGTTCTTGTTTTTAGTGGTTTTTTCTTTCTGTCATATTAAGCCTATTTATCAGCATCGAGTTCTTTATTTAGGGATTTTATGGGCTTTAGTCTGTCGCTGTCTATTTATTTTAGTGGGAATTTCTATATTGCAGCAATTTGAATGGATGTATTTTATTTTTGGAGCTTTTCTGTGTTTTTCGGCTTGTTGCTTTTTTTTTCAAAAAGGAACCAAGGAAGATTTAAGCCAAACTTGGCTTGTTAAGTTAGCTGAACGGATTTTTCGAATAGAACATGGGGATCATCAAGGCAAGTTTTTTATCAAAAAAAAGGGCAAGTATTATGCTACAACGCTTTTTCTAGCTCTTTTTTTGATTGAAATTTCAGATATTATATTTGCAGTAGATTCAGTACCTGCTGTCTTGGCGATTACGTCTAATCTTTTTATTGCGTATACTTCAAACGTGTTTGCAGTGCTAGGACTCCGATCCTTCTACTTTTTACTAGCTAGGTTAAAAGAGCAGTTTTCTCATCTTAAAACAGCCATTGCTCTTATTTTATTTTTTGTCGGAGCTAAGCTCATTCTATTGCCGTTTTTGAAAATCCCAAGCAGTTGGACTTTGCTATTTATTTTTCTTGCGATTTCGATTTCTATTTTTATATCGTTTCGCCCTCATAAAAAGGATCCTTAAAACTAATGTCCCTGAATGACAAACTATTCAAAAGAGTTTAAACTAAAAGGGTTCTTGGGGATTTTGGGGGGTGGTTTCTGGTTCGTTAGTCTCTTACGAATCCCGAAGGCTCTTCTTCCAGCTAGAAAGAATGAAGGCAAAGTAACTCCATAATTCTTTCTAGCAATAAATTTTCATTTCTTTAAACCTTGAATGCGATATAAGAAAAACAACTAGCTCTTTCAATAATTTCATGAAAAATGCTGGTAAATTTTAAGGTTTAAATCTAAATTAAAGGCTAATGAATATTAATATAATAAAAAATTTATTTCTTAAAACACTGAATAAAACGCTTATTTATCTAGTAGCGGTCATTGGTATGCTAGCAGCTTGCGGCTTATTCTCTTCAGAAGTGTATACATTCGTAGTAGAACATGCCCGTACAGAAGAGCAAATGCAGTGGGGTTTGATGCAAAGGCGTTTTCTTCCGGAGAATCATGGAATGTTATTTCATTATTCTCATCCGCAAAAGGTCAATTTCTGGTCCTTTAATTGCTATATTGATTTATCAGTCGCATTCATTGATGAAAAAAGGGTAATACGTGAAATTAAACCTCTAAAAGCTTGTTCAAAAAAAATGGATCCTTCTAGACCTGTTTTTTCTAGCAGAGATTTTAGTTTTTATCCTGCATTGGATCCTATAGTTGTTTTTTTTGAAAAGGCAAGTATTTCATCTTCTGTTCCTGTAAAATATGTATTGGAAATGAATCTTGGCTGGTTTGAAAGGAATCGAGTTCGAGTGGGAGATGTTCTTTGTTGGGACGACAGAAGCAACGTTGCATTTTTTAACTAAAAACCAATCATAACTTGCCTTTTTGTATGTGGGATGAAATGATGAACCTCTTTCTTATATTATTGTGAATCATTTAGATAGAGAAGAAATGACTGGTAATAAAACTTTCGTAAGTGTGTATGACTATGAACCTGAGGGGTTTGAATCCCAAGTAGTTGTTGTTGCTTGTTATCTTGAAATTGAAGAACTTTTACTCTTGCTGGAGAGTTCTTTGGAGAAATCAGAGCCGGGAGCTTTCGGTGTTCCAGCGGGTAAATTAGAAGCTGGAGAAAGTCTTGAAAAGGGAGCCAAAAGAGAGCTTTTGGAAGAGACTGCTATTACAGCTCCTCTTTACTTTTTAGGAACACTCTATATTCGTAAATACGCTTTTGACTATACATATCACCTTTTTAAGGTCTTGTTAGACGACATTCCTATTGTAAAGTTATCAGATGAGCACACTAGCTATAAGTGGGCTTCAAAAGAGGATATAAAAAATATGCCTTTAATGAAGGGATCTCAAGAGGCTTTACAAAAATATTACAGTTTACAACAAGAGAGAGTTGAATGATTTTGCCAAAGGAATTTTATTTTGTTCGCCATGGACAAACCGATCAGAATCTTTTAGAAGCTAAAGATAAGGGAGACCATCATGGAACGATCCCTCTCAATGAACAAGGAAGGCTGCAAGCTAGAAGCATTGAGCCTTTAATCGCTTCTTTGAGGGTTCAAACAATCCTATCTAGTCCTATGAGAAGAGCCCAAGAAACAAAAGAAATTATTACGGAGCGACTGACTGTTCCGTATTATGAAATAGAGGATCTGGGAGAATGCTCAGGGACCCTATGGAAAGGATTACGAGAATTGAATATGGACTCACCTTTTCCAGAAGAAGGAGAGGTATATCTTTTCGTGGATCGAGTAGAAAGAGGCTTAAATCAAGCCCTAGCTCTTTCAGGACCAGTGCTCATTATAGCTCATGGGGGGATCCATAGAGCTATTTGTTTTCTTATGAAAATTGAAGAGCATGATTGGTCTTTAGATAACTGCGAAGTGGTGCATTTTTTATTTAAAGATAATCAGAAGTGGGCGGCAAAAAAATTATGAAGCTAGTGATTACAGAAAAACCCTCCGTAGCTAAAGATATTGCTGCTTTTCTAGGGGCCAAAAATAGATTAGATGGCTATTTTGAGGGAAATGGATATCAAGTAACCTGGGCTTTTGGTCATTTAGTCACATTAAAAGAACCCAATGAATATGATCCTGCTTTAAAAAAATGGTCGCTTCATACTCTTCCTTTTGTACCAGAGACTTTTCAGTTAAAATTAATTGATAATCCAGGAGTGTCTAAGCAGTTTAGTGTTATTAAACGCTTGCTTAAAGCTTCTGCGGAATTAATTGCAGCAACAGACGCTGGACGAGAAGGGGAATTGATTTTTCGTTATATTCTTTCCTTGTCAGGGTTAGAGAAAAAACCTTTTAAAAGACTTTGGCTTAACTCTCTTACAGAAGAGGCTATTAGAAAGGCTTTTGAGGCACTTCGCCCCGGTAGCGACTATGATAACTTATATGAAGCGGCTAGGTGTCGTAGTGAATCTGATTGGATTGTAGGGCTTAATGCAACGCGAAACTTTACCGTGCGCTATGGAAGAGGCGGTATTCTTTGGAGTGTTGGCAGAGTTCAAACACCCGTTCTTTCTATGATTGCTCAAAAAGATGAAGAGATAACAAATTTTGTTTCTGAACCTTTTTGGGAGATTAGAACTAAATACAGAAATGTCTTTTTTAAATGGAAAGGAGGGCGGTTTAAAAAAGAGGAAGAAGCTCAGAAACTTTTAACTAAAATAAAAGACTCTCCCTTTATGATTCAAAAAGTTGAGAGTAAGCAAGAAAAAGCGCTAGCTCCTTTTTTATATGATTTAACCGAATTACAGCGCGACATGAATAAAAGATATGGAATGTCGGCAAATGACACATTAGAAATCGCTCAAAAGCTTTATGAAAGTAAGGCTATTTCCTACCCACGAACAGACTCTAAGTTTTTAAGCAGCGATATGAAAGGGGAGATTCCTAATACCTTACATCAATTAGAAAAAATAAAGCCTACAGAAGTGGGACGTCTTGATCTGAAAAATCTTCCTTTTACCGCAAGAATTATCAATAGTGAAAAGGTGAGTGATCACCATGCGATTATTCCAACAGGTAAAATACCTTCTTCGTTGCCAACATCTTCTCAACAAGTATTTGATGCCATCGTTATTAGATTCATTGCAGTTTTTTACCCTCCTTGTTTGAAAAATGTTACAACAGTAGAGGGCGATGCTGAAAAAGAACGTTTTCAAGCCAAGGGTGTTTATGTAACATCTCCTGGATGGACCATTCTTTATGGTAAAGAGGCCGAAGAGAAGGATAAATCTAAAGAAGAAGAGCAAGATCTTCCAGAGTTCACTCTTTATGAGACGGGGCCACATGTTCCTTCTGTTAAACAGGGGAAGACAGAGCCGCCTAAGAGTTTTACAGAAGGTTCTCTTCTTGGGGCTATGGAAACAGCTGGGAAATTTGTAGAAGATGAGCAACTAAAAGAAGCTCTTAAGCAAAAAGGTCTCGGAACACCAGCTACACGTGCTGCAATTATTGAAACGCTTTTAAGGCGCGGCTATATTTTGAGAGATAAAAAGAATTTAAAAATTACAGATTTAGGACGTTATCTTATAGCCGTGATTCAAGATCCCAACTTGAAATCTCCAGAACTTACAGGAGAATGGGAGTCAAAGTTGAAAGAAATGGAGCAAGGAAAGCTAACTTCTTCGGCTTTTATGAGCGAGATAGTTCAATATACAAAGGATTTAATCAAGCAAAGCGATCTCACGCATTTGGATGAGACAAAAATAGGGCCTTGTCCTCATTGTAAAAAGCCTGTTATTGAAGGGAAAAAAGGATATGGATGCTCTGCTTGGAAAGAAGGCTGCTCTTTTGTTATCTGGAAAGAGCATAAAGGATCTTTATTGACTCTTAGACAGGTTCAAAGCTTAGTCCAAAGGAAAATTCTTTTAGAGCCTCTTAATTTAACAGCTGGAAAAGTTGTTCTTTATTTGTCTGAAAAAGGGGCTGTTATGGAAGTTCCTCTTCCTGAAGTGCAAGAAAATCAAAAGAAAAAATCATATGTCCCTCGTAAAAAACCGAGCACCAAAAAATCCGATTGAAATTTTAAAGAGGAATATATGGAAAAAAAACTTTTAAAAGACTCTGACCGGAAAGATATGAACTTCTCTATGAGGTTATCGTTTCTAGTTGGCTTATTCATGCTGATCATTAAAACGTATGCTTATTATATTACAGGATCTGCTGCCATCCTTTCAGATGCAGCAGAGTCAGTAATTCACGTTTTTGCAGTAGGCTTTGCAGCCTATAGTATGTGGCTTAGTTTAAAACCAGCAGATGAGAATCATTTATATGGACACGATAAAGTAAGTTTTTTTTCTGCTGGTTTTGAAGGGGCAATGATTATATTTGCAGCGCTATTCATTACCTACCAATCAATTCAAAAAATTTTGTTTGGGGTTAAGTTAGAAAATGTGGATGAAGGCATGTTTTTCATCGTTGCCGCAACTATGATTAACATGTTCTTAAGCATGTATTTGATTAAGAAGGGAAGAAAGTATAAGTCGATCATATTAGAGGCTAATGGAAAGCATATTTTAACAGATTGCCTAACAAGTTTTGCTGTAATTACTGCTTTGCTTTTAGTCAAATTGACAGGAATTACTCTTTTTGATCCAATCATCGCAATTTTTGCTGCACTAAATATTTTGAAGACAGGGGTTAAATTAATTAAAAGAAGCGTAAGTGGATTAATGGATCAGGCAGATGTAAATCTACATAAGCAGATCATCAAAATTCTCAAAAAAGAATCGGAATTAAAAGATCTAGAATTTCATCATCTAAGACATCGATTTTCAGGGAATAAGATTTTCATTGAATTTCACTTGTTATTTCCAGATGATCTCAAGCTTGGAGAAGCTCATGAAATAGCAAGCGAAATAGAGTGTAATTTAAAAGAAGGTTTAGAGATTGAGTCTGAGATTTTTACTCATCTAGAGCTTAAAACTCACCATGATGATATCCATAAGAAATATGGATTACCGATCTAAATGTTCAAAAAATCGAAGTAAGTAGCCATCTGGATCTTGGACAAGAAATTGGCGATGCCAAATTTTGCTTTGATTTTTGAGGTGCCGTGTTAAATCTTTTTAATCAAAACGCCGTAGGTTTTTACTGTGTCGGATCAATCCCATAGCTTCTCGATGCTCGGACTTTGCTTCTTTTGTATAGGCCCCATGTTTTAAGACGACAAGACGAGAAGCTTTTTTTCCTGGACTTGTTTTTGGGCCCTTGCTCGTGCCTCCTTGCATATGACAGGTTGTTTTGCCTCTGACAGCCCATTTTTGACACAGCTTTTGTGATCTTTTACTTTTTGCTGAACATTGTCCCTCAATGATCCAAGGGGTTCAATTTATAATTTCTTCTTTTTCAGTTGCTCAGGAAAGCAAATGCCTTGTCTTCTATTTGATTCTTCTTGGAGAGCCCAATCTTTCGCTTCTTGATGAGGAGGGAAGGTCTTGTATGTTGGAGTGAACAGAAGATTTGCTGAGATGTGCTGTGGTGGTATAGGGTCTCACTGTGCCATAATGAGTGCCACGACCCTGATGTGACTGGTTTTTGTAGTAAAATCTGTTTTTTAGTATAAACCTTATTCACTGTACCACAACATTTTAAGAAAGTGGGGCAGGTAGGAGTTGAACCCACGACCAACGGATTATGAGTCCGCTGCTTTTCCACTTTGGTCATCTCTTAGGTATAATAGCTTATGTAATGAGATCAACTGAAGAAAGTTGCTCTCAGATGAGGAGGATAGGACAGAACTATGCCTCTAGAGTGCCATGGAGTTAAAAGGAGTTGCGTTTATTTCGAATGGAAGATTAGAATGAAAGTAGGATGAGAGGAGGAACGATATGTCAGTTGCAGCTAGAAGAACAGATCCGGTTTTACCCAAGCCCCGAGATATAGATCTTGCAGAAGATGCTTTATCGCATATGAGCAAGTTCATGTCTCAAGTCGGCAGCAAAGATATTCATTTTATGTTGCAAGCTTTAAAGGGGAAGGAGACGATTGAATTTTCATTGACTCCTCCTGTAGTAGAGCTTATTTTTCGAACCATCGTTCATATAGCCAAGGGGGATGCTGTTACGATTGTTCCCTTTCATGCAGAGCTCACAACGCAAGAAGCTGCTAATTTTTTGAATGTTTCTCGGCCTTATCTCATAAGACTTTTAGAAAGTGGGAAAATGCCTTTTCGTAAAGTAGGTAGGCATCGTAGAGTATTATTTGAAGATCTTGTAAAGTATAAAGAGTATTCAAAAGAGAAAAGCAGAAAGATTCAAGAAAAATTGACCGAAGAAGCTCAAGACCTAGACCTGGGATATTAAAAAGTGTTTTCAGATTTTATCGTTGTATTTGACGCCTGCGTTCTTTATCCGGCTCCAGTTAGAGATTTATCCATTAGACTTGCTGTAGCAGAGTTATATCGAGCCAAATGGACAAACAAGATTCATGATGAGTGGATCTATAACTTGGGAGTCAATCGTCCTGATTTGAATCGTGAAAATCTAGAGAAGATGAGAGAGCTCATCAATGAATCCGTTCCAGATTCTCTTGTGGAAGGGTATGAGTCAATTGCAGAGACTCTTACATTGCCAGATCCAGGTGATCGACATATCTTAGCTGCGGCAGTTAAAGCACAAGCTCAAATTATCGTTACTTACAATTTGAAAGATTTCCCTTCGGATTCTCTTGCTCCATTTGGAATTGAAGTGCAGCATCCAGATGATTTTTTTCTCAATCAGTGCGATCTTCGGCAAAATGTTTTTTTGTCGGTTATAAAGAAGATCCGACTTTCTCTAAAAAGGCCTTCTAAAACTGCGAGAGAATACCTCGATGTCTTGAGAAAGAATTCTCTAGCAAAGACTGCTGAGTTTTTAGAAGATTATGTAGACATTATCTGAAAGAAAGAGTCTCTAGACAGATTTTTAGAAAATCAAAGAGGAAGAACAATTAAAGAAACAGAGACTTATCTCTTTGTAAAATTACTCTCTTCTAGGTCTTTTTGGAGTAGTCAGTCAGAAAGGGTGCATCATTCCATCGATTTTCTCTGCAATTTCAGATACAAAAATATCAATAGTTGGGGATGGGTGACGTCCCTTTTCTTTGGTTCAAAAGTAAGGTGTCTCTAATTCATCCAGACAAAGGTTTTCGGCTATTTCTCCTGCAAGACGGGCTAGGGGTAAGAGCCTTATGCGAAAGGGAAACAATGGACAAAATGGTAATAAAACATACTTAAGGATTTAAGTGCGCTACGAAGTGCGTATTAACTAGCTGATGAAAGTTCAGCTGAGAAATGGATACCAACCCATCTCATATCGAGCCTTGGATTCGTATTGGTAACAATGCGGGTGAGTGCAGTAGGCAGAGAGATCATAGGTCGTAAGCGAAAGAATGGTGATTGAGCCTCGTAAAATAGCTAAATTGAGAGAGCCGACAGTTTTTAAATGCTGGAAGGCAATACCGAATCTCCGAACCAAGGGATGGAGAAGAGGTCTCTTCGAGGTCTTATTTTCTTAGGAGTAACGCCTTCTAATAACAAAATAAAATCACGACGATCCATTTGCTTTTTGGCTAAATCTAGAGAAAAAGTTCCTTTTTCGAGTCTTTTATACCAAATGATAAATCCATCCAGGTCCTAGAATAGGGCTTTAATCTTGTTACGGGCCCCATTTAAAAATACAAAATAAGCACCAGTTAAAAGGTCTCCAGGAAAAAGACCATCCGCAACTAAACTTAGACCTTTTACGCCTTTTCGAAAATCTATAGGCTCTGAACACATAAAAACTTTAGAGTCTCCCGGCAAACCAATCATGACCATTTCCTTGCTTGATTTAAAAAAATGGCATTTTAAACAATATTGGAAAATCCTGAAAGATGGCTTCACTTACCACTTACTCTACAAGAAGGTTTAGAGATTGAGTCTGAGATTTTTACTCATCTAGAGCTTAAAACTCATCATGATGATATCCATAAGAAATATGGATTACCGATCTAAATGTTCAAAAAATCGAAGTAAATAGCCATCTGGATCCTGAACAAGAAATTGGCGATGCCAAATTTTGCTTTGATTTTTAAGATACCATTTTTCTTCTATTTCAAAAAAAATAGGATAGTTATGATTCTTAAAGTTGTTATATAAACTATCAATACTAGAAATTTCAATTTGAAAATGCATCCCACGTCCAAAAGGATACTCCAAAACCCCTACTTTCCAGTCTCTAGTTTTATCTGAAAGAGATTCGATCATGATTTGAGACTTATCTTTAATAAGCATGGCAAATTCTTCTTCAAGCCTTCCGTAAAGAAGTTCGAATTGAGCTAGTCTGATATAAAAGTCTAAACTTGTTTGGAAATTTGAGACTTTTAGTTCGGGGATGAGCATAAATTAAGCCAACTTTAACCCGTTATGGACTTTTTTATCAGGAACTGCTAATACAACACCATCTTCTTGGATAAAGCCTGTTGTCAAGACCTCTGAAATAAAGGGTCCTATTTGTCTAGATTTGAAATTAACAACACAGAGAACTTGTTTTCCTAAAAGATCTTCTTTTGTATAAAAATTTGTAATTTGAGCACTAGATTTCTTAATTCCGATGACAGGTCCTAAGTCGATTTTTAATTTGTAAGCAGGCTTTTTAGCTTCAGGGAAATCAAGAACCTCAATAATTGTCCCTGACATAAGTTCTATCTTTTCAAAATCTTTCCATTCAATAGTATCCATAATTTATGCCTTATAAATTAATAAAGTGGTTTTGTACCATTTGGATTTCTTGAGGTGTTGTACACCAAGAGGTAATTAAACGAATTTCATGTTTTTCAGAGTCCCAAAGCTAGCAAAGGATCTTATCTTGAATGATAGGGATTATGTAAGGGGGAGGATTGGGAACGATTAGAAACACTAATCGAGGCAACCAACGAAACAACCTCATCAAAGGGTATGATGGTCCCCAAAAACTAGACTAGTTTAAATCGAATAATTACCCGATAATAACTAGAATATAATTTTTGGAGATCAGAGTGTCAAAAAAATATAAAAGTCATGCCTCATCACTCAAAGTAAAGGTTGCTTTGGAAGCAATTGGCAATGAAAAGACTAGAAGTCAAATTATTTCTGAATATCAACTATCTTCTTCACAAATAACAGAATGGAAAAACCAATTACTAGAAGAGTCTGAAAAGTTTTTTCTAAGCAAGAAACGAAAGAAAACAGTAGAAGCTCATGAAGATGTAGAATATCTGCAGCAGCAGGTAGGAAAACTTACCACTCAAATCGAGTGGCTTAAAAAAAAACATCGAATGGAATCTTGAAGAGCGTAAAAAGTGGATAAACCCAAACGATTTAAGCATAACGATAGGAGACCAGCTAGAATTAGCTGGAATTGCAAAAAGCACATATTATTACGAAGCTGTAGCAGAAAGTGAGGAGGACCTTACTATCATGGAAAAAATTGACAAGCTATATACAAGACATCCCTACTATGGAAGTCGAAGAATGGTAGTGGAATTAGGGAGGTTAAATGTAGTAGTAAACAGAAAAAAAGTCTCTCGATTAATGAATAAAATGGGAATAGAAGCAAACTATCAAAAGCCAAACCTAAGTAAGGCGAATAAAAAACATAAGAAATATCCTTATTTATTGAAAGGAGTTGTTCCATCGGCTCCAAATCAAGTTTGGAGCACGGATATCAGTGTGCCGCAGCAAGCTGCATGAGAGATGGAGGTAGGCCCTCCGTAGCCGATCTACAGGGATTGGCTACAAACTACTGTAAGCGGCTTTCATCAAAAGTGAAGGTCGTAAGCGTTACAGAAAAGGCACTGAGAAGTGTCAAGTATGGAACTAGAAGACGAATACAAGTGAACTCCCGTTCAAGTGTCGAAATTGCTCAAATGATGTCAAAACCAAAGAGGTGATGTTGCTTTGGGATTAATCTAGCGGAAACCTGATCTACTGGCTAGATGGCATCCGGCATAGAGGGAGCGTGATCTAGTTTTGGGCTCTTGTACGGAACTGCGGGAACCTGCTTAATCATGAGAAGAGAAAAAGCACAAATGGAGACCCCATGAGGCTGAAATATCAAAGGATTGAGCAGGGGCAGATGAGTCTGTAGTAGCTAGGAGATTGCTGTAATGGCAAAGGAGCGAAGAGACTCAGCTACTCAGCTGCAGAAGAGTGGTCAACTATTTATAGGAGGAACTATTGGAAGCAGTAAAGACGTTTGAAATTTCCAAGACATTGGTGTTTCAAGCATATGAAGAAGTGAAGTCTAATGGAGGCTCAGCGGGGATCGATCAAGAATCGATTCAGGAATTCGAGAAAAACCTGAAAGGTAATCTATATCGAATCTGGAATAGGATGTCTTCAGGATGTTATTTCCCCCCGGCAGTCAAAGGTGTACCCATTCCAAAGAAGTCCGGAGGAATTCGTTTATTGGGAGTTCCTACTGTTTCTGATAGAATTGCACAGACTGTTGTGAAAATGATATTGGAGCCATTACTTGAGCCCATATTTGATGACAATTCCTTTGGATATCGGCCTGGCAGATCTGCGCATGATGCAATTGCAATAACAAGAAGCCGTTGCTGGAAGTATGATTGGGTTATTGAATTTGATATAAAAGGTCTATTTGATAACATCGATCATGTCTTATTAATGAAAGCATTACGGCATCACAGTGATTGTAAATGGATATTGCTTTATGCTGAGCGGTGGTTAAAAGCCCCGCTGCAAGATAATAAAGGCAATATCATCGAGCGTAACAAAGGTACTCCTCAGGGAGGCGTTATCAGTCCAATTTTGGCAAACCTATTCTTACACTATGCGTTTGATGTATGGGTTAGAAGAAATATGCCAACTATCCCATTCTGTCGTTATGCTGACGACGGATTACTAGACTGTCGAAGTCATCGACAAGCGGAATATATATTGGGCAGAATAGCGCAACGATTTCGAGAATGCGGTCTTGAGATTCATCCTGATAAATCAGGAATCATCTATTGCAAAGACAAGAATCGACCAGGAAAATATAACCGCATTAGCTTTGATTTTCTGGGATTTACATTTAGACCAAGACGATGTGTGAATGGAAAGGGTATAGTTCATCCAAACTTCTTACCTGCAATAAGTCGAACATCTATGAAAGCAATTAAACAGAAAATGAGAAGTTGGCACATTCAAATCAAGAGTGACAAATCATTAGTGGATCTTTCTAAAATGTTTGATGCAGTATTAAGAGGGTGGAATAACTATTACAGCCGTTTTTATCCATCGGCTATGCAATCTGTTTGGCGACACTTCGATGGATATCTTGCACGATGGGTGCGAAGAAAATATAAGCGGTTTGCCTGGCATAAGAGACGAGCTTATCGTCATCTGGATCAGATAGCCAAAGCAAATGCGCCACTATTTACGCACTGGAAGCAAGGGATATTTCCACTCTCAAGAGTAGTGGGAGCCGGATGAGCTGAGAGGTTCACGTCCGGTTCTGCGAGGGGCTGAGGCTGAAATGCCTCGGTCTACTCACTCATATATCCCTTTGAAAACAGGCTTTTTATACCTAGTAGCCATCGTAGATTGGTATAGTCGCTATGTAATTAGTTGGAGGATATCTAATAGATTAGATGTCCGGTTTTGCTTAGAGGCCCTAGAAGAAGCTCTAGAGGAAGGAACCCCAGAAATATTTAATACCGATCAAGGGGTTCAATTTACATCAGAAGCTTTTACCTCCATATTAGAAGGAAAGGGCATTAAAATAAGTATGGATGGGAAAGGAAGAGCTATTGATAATATTTTTATTGAAAGGTTTTGGAGATCGTTAAAGTATGAAGATGTGTACCTCAAAAGATACGAAACAGGAAGAGAAGCCATACAGGGGATCAGAACCTATATAACATATTATAATGATGAAAGACCTCACCAATCTCTTAAATATAAAACACCTTTAGAGATGCATTTAGCGGTATGAGCGACTTTATCGTGTTGTCGGGGGCTCTTGCCCCCAGCCCCCCAGCTCCGTCATCGAAGAACGAGACAAGTTCGTTCATCTCAGTTGGTGTTGGTAGAAGAGAACTTGAAGTTTTTTTTAAAAAAAAGGGTCGGGAGTAAAGTACTCTGCACCCCTAAAAATACATAAGAAGGAATTAGAAAAAAAAGCTAAGAAGTTGCAATTATTTTTTTAAAACAGGATTCGATTTAGATGACGTTTTTTAGTCTTGACTTTGGGGTCCACTTTAGGGAGTGGTAACAAAAGAAAAACGTTATTACATTTCAAGTCTGATAGAAAGCGCTCGTGAATTTGGAGAGAGGGTCCGATCTCACTGGAGTGTAGAATCTACACTTCACTGGACCTTGGATGTGACATTTAAAGAAGATGATTCTAGAGCAAACGTCTTACATTCAGCTGCAAATTTAGGGGCAATAAGACGAGCGGCTATAAATGTTGTAAAAAGCGATCCTGAGTTGAAAAAATGGGAATGGCCAAAATCAGAAGGAAAGCAAAATGGAATACAGATAATAGCGTTATTAAAAAAATCCTCGACTCTTTTTTTTTGAGGTGCCGTGTTAAATCTTTTTAATCAAAACGCCGTGAGCGCAACTATATCGTGATCGAGCTACATGTGAAAATAATTTTGATGAGCTTAAAAATCAATGGGGGTGGGGAGGATTTGTTACCCAAGACATTTTTAGAAGCCAAGTCACAGCTAGAATTGTCACTTTAATTTATAATTGGTGGACTCTATTTACGCGATGGATAGATCCAACTAAGCATCGAGAAGGAATCACAAGCCGGCCTTTAATGTTGCATGGAGTAGGAAGACAGATCACTCATGCGGGAAAAACTAC
>CAMDHO010000014.1 GCA_945898205.1 Chlamydia trachomatis
TTCTTTGGCGCGAGAGCGAGAAGACGTCTGATGAAGTCCCTCTTTGCGAGAAAATTCGAAGAACTTATAAAACAAAGGAACAGCAAATTGACAACCTCGGATAACACCGCAGTTGGTGGACCTTTGACACGGAATATCATATGGCAACACATTGATTGGAAAGCCGTTGAAAACCATGTATACAAGCTTCAGATGAGGATCGCCAAGGAGAGTTCCCCTAAATCCATCTCCTGAAAACCATAAAAATCGCCCCCAAAACTTCCCAAGAACCAATTTTTGTATCTTACGCAAAAAGAATAACAAAATGAGCTGTTGTCGAGAGATCCCAGCTCACAAATCAGAACTAGATCAACTTAAAAAAGAGCTTTTTCAAGCTCGTTATGATGCCAGTTTTTATAAAAACCATTATCAAAACGGTATAGTCATTCGAGAGCGCATGCAATACTAGCATGACGCAGAAATTCGAAAACTCAAACAAAAACACAAAGAAGAAGTCGATGTCTTAGAAAAAAAGATCAAAGAGCTGGATGCCAAAGTTAAATTACGTGAAAGGCAACTTTTTGGTAAAAAGAGTGAGAAAGGCACTAGCAAAAATGAGTCTAGCAAAAAACGCAATCTAAAGCCTTTTCGCTAAGCCAGTCAAGAACCTACAACATTGCTAGTTCATGTTAGCCAATCTTTCATGACAGAAGAGCTTTGGCCTACATTTAAGAAATATAAACGGTTATGTGCTATACTTTCAGAGCGTGTTATGAAAGAGGTAACTTCTAAATTTTATGAGATCGAAGAAGACTATGTAATAGCCGATTAACAGCTCTTCCCATTAAAAAAGCGATAATTCTTTTAAAAAAAACTCAAATTCCAAAAAAAAATGATGGAATATTTATTTTTACGCAGGCTAAACCGAAGGACACGCTTGATGGAATCTATGAGGTGTTTTTATTTCCTCCTCTATGAGGACTTAGGCACCAGTATTTTTTCATAGGCAAAAACTTAGTCTATTGACGTGTTTTTTTAAAACCTCAATTTGCGCCCGCACTCAGTATAGCAACAAACGTTAAAACTCCTTGAAAATTAAATAAACATAGTCTATCAGTGTAAGCAACACTTCTACTTCAAGAGTCACTAAATGGACAATGCTGTTGTAAAAACAGGAACGTCAATCTGGTTAACTATTCCAGACAATTCAAATACCGCTCTATCTCAGTTTAGTCATAATGTCTTAATATTAGATTATATCCTTAACTATCCCTCTAATTTTTTAAGTCAATTGACGCAAAAAATTTTCGCAGACAGCTCTGAAAAACTAAATCCTCATATAAGAAATACATTTAAAGCCTCTTTTAAAGACTCCGTTTATTTCATAGGACAGTTTTTCTATCTAAAAGCTACTGAAATGGCCCCCTATATTTTAACTGCCCTTAAAACCTCTAAATCAGCAGTTAGGCTCATGCTCTCTGACATCTTTGAAGCCTTTGTTAGCCCTTTAACGCAAACTATTTCAAAAGACTCTCTTTCTTTAAACGGGGGTATAGCAATAGGAATGATCGGAGTATCACTACTCACTCATGAGTTTGCTCAAAACCATCTCAAAGAAGATCCTGAACAAGCTAAATCCATTACCTACGGAGCCATTACAGGGACTATATCTTCCTATATTATGGATCATAATATATTCATCGGGACCCTCGCGGGAGCTTCTGTCGGGCTCATCGCAGATACTGCGGTAGCTTGTATTACCTATAATTCCCTAGCCACTTTCTTTAAAACTCTCTACAAAAAATTAAAAATACAAGAAAGAGCAGGCATCATTCACAGCTTCGCCTCTAAAGTTTTTCCTTACATCTTCTTCACTCTAGGAACGGCTTTAATATATTCCCGCATCAGCCCTCTCCTGACCAAAATTATGGAAGAAGAGGGAATTCCCTCTAAAAAAATCCACGTTATTAAAGTTCTAGCTAGTTCTGGAATGCTTTTCGGAATGGGAAAATCCTACTTCACCCCTCTGTTAAAATCTTTTCTAATTCATATCAAAATTGGAGCCCAATCAGCGCATGACACAGGCATTATCGCATCTTGGGCCCCAAGAATCCTTGCCATTACTTGCGTTACAACACTAGTTTCCAACTTAAAAAAATAAAAATTTTAAAAAACACCAAGAACTAATCAGTAAAAAATTAAATACACAATAAACTAAATTAAAGCGATTTACATTTAAAACCATTGAGTTTATTATTGAAGCAAAACTAAGTCGGCTTGAAAAAAACGAACCGTTAAGGTTCGATAAAAAAAAATTAAAGTTTATTTTAATTAAACAATTTGAACAGACATGCTACACTCTTTGAAAACTTTAATAAAAAACAGATAAAACGGTAAAAAAACCCTATAGAGCACCTTAAAAAAGGTCCTCTTTTTACCGAAGTTGACATGTTTTAAATCTTGAACTTTAGGATAAAAGGCTATTTTTATGATACCAACACTTACAGCAAACAGTCTTAAACCCTTCTTCTCCCGCTCAACAACAATAACAACAAACGCCCCACCTCCAAAAGACAATACCTTATATGATATCCTCAAATCTAGCGTAACCCATTCTTCCATATCTAAATTTGCTATAACAGGAAGTATGCTGGGTTGGTTTTCAGGTCAAAGTTGGGAAATGGGCCTAGCAGGAGCCACTGTAGGCACTCTTAGAGACCTAGTTCCGATTCTTTTTAATGAATTACCTGATGACATCAAAGAACTTGCCAAGCAAACAGCTAATATTGGACTTACTACACTTGGAACCTACGCTATCTACAACAGCATTCCAAACTCTTGGGTTCGAAATATCTTTAACTGCATTCCCCTCTCTTTGAAAAGATTTCCGGCTACTCTTACGACATTTGCAAACAGCCCGATATCAACACCAGAAACTCCCAGAACTCTCGAAGCTGCCCTAAAAGAAGCTCTTAAATTCATATCCCCTCTTATCTCAACTTCAATTCCAATAGCAAAAACAATCCTTGCAAACATCGGCTTTCCTGACGTTAGAAAATTTACCGTTTCAACCGCCGGAAGTTATATAGGACTTGAATCCTTAAAAGCCGTTGGGGAACACAGATTAGTTCGCCCTTTCGCGGATATCGTAAAAGAATTTGCAAATGACAGAGCTCAATTTATAGACAAACTATTTAACGTGGCGGTTGCTATTAGCGCTATCCCTCTCTCAACTTATCTTCATAAAAACCCCATAGCACCTATTGACCTAACTAAAGCTCGAGATCTTTCACTCCCACTTCAGACTCGCCTTTTTGAACTCGTTCAACACGGGGGGGGGCACATCGTAAATGCTCTAATAAATAAAGAAACTTACATTCGTACAGCTATAATAGGACTTTTTTTTGCAGCCCACACAGTTGCTAATTATAACAAACCTGCCGAACCTATTAAAGAGATCGATGAAGCTAAAGAGATCAGTTTAGATGATATATACGACCTATTAGAAAAAATGATGGCAGAAAATCAGACGGCAAAAGCCTCAACGGCCCTCTTTCCTAACAGAGTTGATAAACTACACGCTGCTATCGCACCTATCAAGCTAAAGCTAGATAGAGCGGTAAAAGAAACGCACATAGAAAACCAAACAACATACAGAAATGCTATATTAGCTGTAATTGATCAGGAAATCAACGCATTAGAAATCCGGCTAGCCCCTCCCCCAGCAGGAGCCCCCCTTCTCGAGACTAAGTCTACTACCCTTTTACGAATCTACATTCTAGAAGCTCTCGACCTCAAACTCGAAGAACTTAGCTATCAAGACAATGATAAAGCACATAGAGGCATTGCTGGTCAAAGAGCTCGTATTAAAGCTGTAATAAGAACTACTCTAGAAAAAAAATTCGAGACGTTGACGTTCATACAAACTGCTATACATGATGAGTTTAACCGACTTGACGCCCCAGGAGATCGAGCTAAAAAAAATTCACTTAGGGCACTAATAGATCTTATAGATCTCAACAGAGAACGCACGTACAATACGCTATATGACCTCTAGAAATAAGGAGCACACTTTTCTAGCAAGCTAGTAAAAAAACAATAACAAGAAGTTTTTAAAGGAAAAAAACTATGACGATACATAATTCTCTTACTCAACTAACCGACTTCGTAGGGAAATTCAGTAAAAACGCCTTAGAAGGCGCCACCCTTACTGGTCTTGTCACCTTTGGGCCTCACCTCTTTAAACAATATGTCTACCCAGAATTCACCCCACTTTTAGACCTCCCCACAGCCACAGCCTGTACTGTTGCTGGAGCAATTGGATACTCTGCTTATCAGACCATTTTAGATCCTGCTAGCTCTAAAACATACAACAGTCTTTCAAGCATCCCTAAAAAAGTCTCAGACTTTGTAACAGGTCTTTTTGTATCTAAAAATAACAAAAAAGAAAAAAATTCCCTCTATTCCACCTCTTTTTGGGGATTTGGAATGCTCTCTTCTTTTGGATATCTTTTTGTTAAATCCTCCGATCAATTTCCTGGACAAAACCCACTTTTCCCCATTATTGGAAGCGCTGCAATTACTTTAGCAGGCAGTTTTATCTTAAATAAATTTATTCTATCTACTGGAAAATACCTTGCCGAAACCGCTAAAGAATCAGACCTTTTTAATAAAACCTGTGAAATAGTTGATCATGTATGGACTTTTGGTGGCACCACTTTAAAACTTGCGATCTTAGGATCCGGGATCTGGGGAGTTTCTGAATTCAAAAAGGCTGTCATCGACCCTACTGTAAACTCTCGATTAGCTACAGGATCTGTTAATGGAGCTACCTCTCTTTTCAGCTGGAGCTATAGCATAGGGGGAGCCATTGGAACTGCTGTTCAAAAAGTCTCAGACAAATTCTCTCCTTTATCTGATTTTCTATTTAGCTCAAAATGTTTTGAAATCGATCAAGCTACTAATTCGTTCACCCAACCTATTAACATCCCTAAATCTACCCTTTTAGCCTCCGATCCAGACTATACTGAAATGTGTCCTGATCGCATCTACACAAACATGCCGTTTATTAATAGCTATATTAAACCTACTTGGGATTTTTCCGCTAAAGTTGCAGGCACAATTTCTTCAACTATAGGAACTGGCTATAGAGGTGTTTCTTATGGACTCTTCCTAGCTTCAGGCTTGATCTTCAGAGAATCCACTTTAGAAGCTTGTATCGATGATTTTAAAAAAGATAATCTATTTCTTTGTAATAACGCAGAAAGAATTGATTCTGTTTTCATAAACTATCTCAACCCTTTTGGGACTGGAGTAAAAACTATGACTTCATCTATAGCTGGGGGAATTTCTTCTGCCTTTAAATCCTGCTCTGCAGCAGCGACTGGAGGCGCGCTATTCGTTTATGGCTTAGTCGACTATAACGGAACTTTAACCCAATGTAGCGATAAGGCAACAAACTTTCTAACCAATAATCCATCCCTTTGCTCGAATGCAGAAAGAGTTGATTCTTTCATAAAAAATACGCTTTCAGCAAAAAATGAAGCTATCCGCTTAGGGGGATTAGGGATAGATAACCTAAAAAACGCAGTAAATAATCCCACTGTTCAAATAGCGGGAGCCACTATCCTAGCCACAGGAATTGGACTCTATTCTATCCATTTTCTAGCAACTAAAGCTAGAGAGTATTTTACTCCCCCTTCTCCAACATTGCCTATATTCGATATCGAGCAGGGAATATCTTTGAATGACTCGTCCAGCGACACCAACGAGCTACCTCCTGTTAAATTTCCAGAACCTTCAGCTCCCCCCATAGAACTTATGAAATTAGATGATGATCTAGATTTAACACCTTCTGCTCCTCCCATAGAATTTATGGAACCAAAGACGATATCAAACACCAGTCAAGATGCGCCTATTACTTTCTGGACCAAACTAGAGAGTTTTACAGCTCCATTTATCTCTGGAGTTACAACATGGGCGAAAAACTTATACACATCAGTTTCTATTTGGTGGGAAAGTTTTTGGACAAAAAACCAAATCGATAAAAAATAAAGACACTCTCTTAGAGTATTTGTTATAGTTAAGCAAATACTCTGAAGGGACAGCGCTCAATTTTCCGAGTTTTCCGTGTAATTCAAAAAAAAGAATGAAAAATCTTATCTAGCTCTACAAACAATAAATAAACAAGCCTTTACTGGAAGTAAATTATTTAATTTAAAACAGTTCAATAATGTCTTGTTTTCTCAAAGTATTTTGTGTAGTATAAGAAGAAAGATTTTGGGTACCTGACATGAGTCAAAAAAACAATCAAATTTATTCTATCCATACTGCTGAAGTAAAAGCAGAAGGTCTAGCTGAAGGTTTAGCAGAAGGTTTAGCTAAAGGACTATCTGAAGGCGAGTCTAAGAAATCCAGGGAAATAGCTCTTAATTTATTTAAAAATGGTATTGACATCGCTATCATAGTCATCGTTACCGGTCTATCGGAAGAAGAAATTCGATCTTTGTTAAGTTAAAAAGAAAATAATCAGTTCCCTACACAAGCAGGGAACAACTGCACATTAACAAACAAGAGGAGTCGCGACTTCTCCTGCGAAGCTAAAAACTTCAGGGTTTTCTCGCGTCAAATATATGGAAAGAACAATTGCTAAAAGTCTTTTACAAGAACTTGGAAAAACCGTTAAAGTCCGCGGTTGGCTAAATAACGTCAGATCCCTTGGAAAAGTTCACTTCTTAATTCTTAGAGATCGCTCAGGATTTTTACAAATCGTCATTCAAGAAAAAGAAGAATTTAAAAAAATAGCCCATCTACAATCTGGATCTATCCTCTCCATTGAAGGGGAAGTTGTCGCTTCTAAGTCAGAACTAGGCTGTGAGATTATAAATCCTAAGATTTTAGTAGAGGTTGCCGTTGAAGAGTCTCCTTTTATCGAATATTATAAACCAAAAATTCCAAGTGACTTAGAATTCATCCTGGATCACCGCCCTCTATCTCTGCGCAATAGAGAGCTTGCTGCTGTTTTTAAAATCCAAGGGGCCATTGCTCACGCTTACAGACTTTTCATGCATGACACTGTCGATGCAGTAGAATATTTTGCTCCTAATTTAATTGGAGCCTCTTCTGAAGGGGGCTCTGAATTTTTTTCTGTCGACTATTTTGGACATACAGCCACTTTAGCTCAAAGTAGCCAGCTCTATAAACAAATTATGGTGGGAGTCAATGAAAGAGTCTTTGCCCTTATGCCCTTTTTTAGAGCAGAAAATTCTCAAACGACAAGGCATCTAACAGAAGGCAAACAACTAGAATTCGAGATGGGATTTTTTGATCACTGGCATGACATTCTAGACATCCAAGAAAATTGCATTAAATTCATTCTAGAATACTTGCATACGCATCACCAAATAGATATCGACACCCTCGATGGATCTATTGTTAGCGCCCCTAAAAACATTCCCTTTCCTCGCATCACATTTGAAGAAGCTCAACAACTGTACTTTGAAAGAACTGGCATTGACGAAAGACAAGAACCAGATTTAAGCCCCGCCGCAGAAAAAGAACTGTGCCGCTACGCCAAAGAAGTTTTTGGAACGGATCTCATTTTCATCATAGATTGGAAAACTTGCAAACGTCCCTTCTACGCCTATCCTAAAGAGGACAATCCGGAATTAACAAACACCTTTGACCTTCTTTGCGCTGGCACAGAAATCACATCCGGGGGGCAAAGATGTCACACCTATCCCTCGATGCTGAAAGGTCTTAAATCTAAAGAAATGGACCCTCAGCATTTTGAAGACTATTTGAGCATTTTTAAATACGGAATGCCTCCCCACGGAGGATTTGGAATGGGGCTTGAAAGACTCACTATGACTCTTTTAAAACTTAAAAACATACGGGAAGCATCCCTTTTCCCCTCCGATCCGAAACGGATTGCAGGGCAACGCATAAAAGCCCGTATTTTCTTTGGATCCGAAAATATTCGTAATGAAATTATCCGGCAGCTCAAAGATAACAATATGGAATATCAATATATTACCCATGAAGCTACTCCCACTTGCGAAGACTCTGCAAGAGTAAGAGGAACCTTTCTTGAAGAAGGAATTAAATCAATCTTGTTAAAAGGAAAAACTAGCAAAAAAAACTATCAATTTAACATACCCTCTCATCTAAAGCTCGACATGAAAGCCATTTCAGAGCTTGTAGGGGAAAAATGTGAATTTGAAGACCCCTCTGTTATTAAAGAACGCTTTGGTCTTATTGTTGGAGGAGTGCCTCCATTTGGCTCACTGCTTAACCTTGAAACATTTTTTGACAAACAAATTGAAGAGAGCGTTCGCTCAGCTTTTAATTGCGGAATGCCAACAGAATCGCTCCTCATGAAAACAAAAGATCTCATCCAACTCGTTACTCCTAAATGGGGGCAGTTTACAAAAAACTAAATCTTAGGTTCACATTGCTTTTAATTATCCTGACCTTAAAACAGGATAATTAAAAGCGTTTTTCGGATTACTTTACATAGCAAACCAAGAATTTCTTCTTGTTTTTCGATGTTTTTCCAGGTAAATTAAATGATATAAGAGAATAAGAAAAAAAAAGAGATCTCATGAACATCATTTTGTTTGGATTTAAAAAGTGTGGAAAAATCAATTTAGGAATGAAGCTAGCACAAAAGCTAGATAGAGAATTCATTGACTCAAATAATCTCCTCGAAGAACTTTATGCTGCACAATATCATCAAGAGCTCTCTTATCGCGAGATTGAACAAAAACATGGATTTCCATTTTTTTGTGACTTTGAAAAAAATGTAGTCTTGCATCTTTTACAAAAAAAAAACTGCGTCGTTTCTTTAGGTGGAGGCATTGCATTAAATCCTGAAAACATTTCAAGACTTCAACAAGTTGGGCTCTTAATTCACTTTAAATTACCTCAAATTCTTTTAAAAAGAAAGATCCTCTCAGGAGACATTCCTCACTATCTAGATCCAAAAAATCCAGGAGACTCTTTTGATGCTTTTTATAAAAAAAGAATGCCTATTTACGAACAAATCACAGCCCACCAAATCGACGTGGAAAATAAAACAGAAGACATGATCATCGAAGAGATCTCTAAACTCATCAAAAACAGTAAAAAGAGGCTTTGACCTTTCGTGAAACACATTTCCTTATGGATTCCATTTTTTTTAGCTCTTTTTTTTGCACTTCTCGGAACCGCTTTCTTTTCAGAAATTAGAATCTGGGCTTTTGCCCCCTTTCTTGCCATTCTTTATCATCGGGTAAGCCTATCTAAGGCCCTTTGGATAAGCTTTTCTTGTGGACTCCTCATTGACTGCCTTTCTTCCCAGTTTTATTTTGGTCTTTTTTCTCTTAACCACACCTTAGCTTCCCTACTTCTTTACAAACAAAAAAATAATTTTTTCGAAGATAAAACAATAGCTTTTGCTCTGAACACAACGCTCATAGCTCTCTTCTTATCCTTTTTTCTCCTTCTATTTTCTTGCTGGAGCTGTGCTATTACATGCTCTTTACCTCTAATTCTTTCCGATCTCATCCTTATGCCATTTTTAGATGGCCTCTATGCTCTTATTTGGTTTACTTGCCCTATATCCCTTGTTTTATATTTAAAAAAACACGGACTTAAAGATCTACTTCCCCAAAAGGAAAATGCTTAATGAATCTCATTAATGGAATACAAATAGCCAAAAACATAGAAGACGCTTTAGAAGAAGAAATCAAACACCTTCCAGGACGAAGACCCGGCCTTGCCTTCCTTCGTATTGGAGAAGACCCAGCTTCCAAAGTCTATATTCAAATTAAAAAAAAGAAGTGTGAAAAAATAGGCATTACGTCTTTCGATAAAGAATTGCCATCAACTGCTTCTTATAAAGAAGTTGTTGACACTTTAGAAACTCTCAACAACCACCCACTAATCGATGGTATTCTAATACAACTCCCACTCCCCCCCCATTTATCTGCGTTTAGTCTAATTGAACACATTATGCCGAGTAAGGATGTTGATGGATTTCATTCTGTCAACATGGGCAAGCTCCTTCTAGGAGAGCCCGGAGGATTCATACCTTGTACTCCCCACGGAATTCACAGACTTCTTATCGACTCTCATATAGAGATTTCAGGAAAACATGTTGTCATTCTAGGTCGAAGCAACATCGTTGGGAAACCACTTGCTGCTCTTTTAATGCAAAAAGATCCTCTTTGTAATGCAACTGTTACTCTAGTCCATAGCAAATCTCGCAACATTGCTTCTCTTTGCAAAGAAGCTGACATCCTCATAGCAGCCATTGGCCAACCTAAATTCATTACAAAAGAAATGGTCCGTCCTGGAACTGTTATAATTGATGTTGGCATTAGCAAAATAAATTCTCAACTTATTGGGGACGTCGACTTTGAACAAGTAGCTCCTATTAGCTCTCACATTACCCCGGTTCCCGGTGGCGTCGGACCTATGACAGTAGCCCTTTTAATGTATAACACTTTAAAGGCTTACAAGCTTCGATGTAAATAAATAAAAAAAAGAGTTTTTAAATTTTAAGTGTATATTTTTCATTAAATCACCTATAATGAGGAAAAGAGACTTAACATTACATTAGGGGTTCTGTTGCTTCAAAGTAAGCCTTATAAGACTATTTTTTTAGACATCCGTAATGTTCTTCTTTTTTTCGACTTAGAAAAGATGTACACTCAGATTGCGACATACTGTCAAATAGACGTTCTAGAAGTAAAAAAAACTTCAGAAACTAAGCAATGGGGATTGCCATATGAGCGAGGTGAAATTGATAGCTGGACGCTATTTCATCAACTCCCTCAAAAAATCCAAGGCTCTAAAGGGTTTGCAGAGTGGATGGATACTATTTCGAATATTTTCAAGCCCAACGATCTCTTACTTCCTTTAATTAAAGAACTTAAAAAAAATAAAATTAAACTCTACACGCTTTCTAATATCTGCGCAGCTCATTTTGGATATGCCTATACGCACTTCCCTGTGCTACATTTTTTTGACGGTCACATTCTTTCTTATGAAGTTAAATCAAGAGTCCCTGACCCTAAAATCTATGAAATCGCCTTATTAAAGGCTTTCGCAGAAAAAGAGGATAGCTTTTATATAAGCTCTTCTAAAGAATACGTTCAAAAAGCACAGCTTCTTCATATTGACTCTGAAATCTATACAAATCCAGAAGCTCTTTACTTACAACTTAAACAAAAGAATTACTTACCTTGAAAAAAAACACTGAAAAACCACTTCTTTCCCTCTTGCAGACTTTCCTTTCCGCCCCAAACTATGAACCTTTAAGTCGCAGCGCTCTTTTTAAAGAACTCAAGCTCTCGACAAAAGACCTCATTCTTGCGAAAGGACTGTTAGAAGAGATGATCCAAAAAAAAGAAATCTATCTTAAAGGCTTTAAAATTTTTTATAAAGCAGAACTGCGATCTTCGTTAGTTAAAGGAGTTTTGCGTATGAATCCAAGAGGATTTGGATTCATTGTTCCAGAAAATCGAGAACTTCACCCTGAAGACATCTTTATCCCTAAACACCTCACATCCACGGCTGTGGATGGAGATATTGTCGAAGCAGAAACCTTTCCTTCTTCCAAAAAAGATAAAGGCCCTGAAGGTAAAGTTATTTGTATTACTCAGAGAGGAAGATCTCACCTTGCAGGACTTGTCAAATTCATAGAACCTTCTGGAGAAATCTACCTTCACTCTCCTTTTTTAGGTGCAAGCAGACAAATTAGAGCCACCGGCTTTGAAGGAAAGCTGCGTCATGGGGATCGAGTCATCGTGAAGGTCGAAGACTGGGGCGGACAAAACAAACCTATCCTAGCAGAAATCACCCACATTCTTGGCCACATCTCTAATCCATCTTTAGATGTTCCAGCTGCTGCAGAAGAATTTTCTTTACGCACTGATTTCCCTCCTGAAGTCGTAGCTCAAGCTCAAAGCTACGGAAAACTTGTTTCCTCTAAAAATTATAAAGACCGACTAGACCTTACAAACACT
The DNA here is from genome assembly GCA_945898205.1 of Chlamydia trachomatis. GTDB lineage: Bacteria > Chlamydiota > Chlamydiia > Chlamydiales > Rhabdochlamydiaceae > CAIJXB01. The sequence continues at coordinate 11,991 of CAMDHO010000014.1, forward strand.
GAGAGCTTTACCATAGATCCTGCGACTGCAAGAGATTTTGATGACGCTCTTTCCCTTTCTAAAGATTCGAAAGGACATTATCAACTCGCCGTCCATATTGCAGATGTAGCCCACTATGTAAAGCCGGGAACCCCTTTAGACGCAGAAGCTTTTAGCAGATGCAATTCCACCTATTTCCCTGGTGCTTGCATCCCTATGCTGCCCGAAGAACTATCTAACAATCTTTGTAGCTTAAAACCTAAGGTATCGAGATTATGTATTTCTATTTTAATGACATTTGATTCAACAGGAAACCTTCTAAAACACGAGATTAAACGCTCTGTCATTAAAAGCGCCTATCGATTCACCTATGAAGAAGCTAAAGAAGTTCTCGACGGGAAAAAGAAAAGCAAACACCTCCCCACCCTAGAGCTTATGGTAGAACTATGCCTCCTGTTAAAAAAGAGACGTCATGATAGAGGGTGTATTGATTTTGCTCTTCCTGAAGTAGTTCTTGATATTGATGAAACAGGAAAACCAATCTCTTACCATATCGTAGAATATGACATCACTCACCAGCTTGTAGAAGAATACATGCTAAAAGCCAATGAAATCACAGCTCAAACGTTAGCTTCTCATGGAACATCTTTAATTTTCAGAACTCATGAAGAACCCAATTCTGAGAACATGGAAGATTTTTTTGCTTTAGCCAGATCTTTAGGGTTTTTTGTTCCCGCCAACCCCACTCCTCAAGACACTCAGAACCTCTTTAAGCAAGCTAAAGAATCTCCTTTTACTCAACAACTTTCCATTGCATTTATTCGCAGTATGAAGCTCGCCAGTTACTCTCCAGATAACGTAGGCCATTTCGGACTTTCCCTAGATGAATACTGCCATTTTACAAGTCCTATTCGCAGGTACCCCGATCTTATTATCCAAAGACTGCTCTTTGGAGAACTCCCTCCCCACTCGGATCTTACACAAATAGCAGAACTTTGCTCTGAAAGAGAACGAATTAGCTTTAAGGCTGAACAAACAGTAAAAACTCTAAAAAAACTAAGACTCCTCAAAGAATGGCATACACAAGACCACAAAAAAACATACGACTGCCTCATTACTAAAATAAAACCTTTTGGACTTCATTTTGAACTCCCCCCCATTGGGATTGAAGGTTTTTTACACGTGTCTGAGTTAGACGGTGATTACTTCATCTATGAAGAATCAAAAAACTGCCTCTACGGGAAAAATTCTCATATGAGATTTTGTGTAGGAGATCGCATTGAAGTCAAAGCCAGGCAAGTAGATCTTGTCATGCTAGAGGTTAAGTGGGAAACAGTAATTTCTCGTGATTTCGAGTCTCCTTCACACCCTAAAACCGCTAGAAAAAGAAGTAAAAAAAAACGTAAAAAGTAGTATATATTCTAAAAAAAGTCAGAATATAGATCTTTTATCCTAGCTGTTAGCCCCCTCGCTCAGCCGTTATGGGTGAAGGGTAACTCCTAAGAGAAAAACTTATAAAATCTAAATATTTTTCATTTTCAATCGAGAAAATCGTAAAAACTCGCTTTAATTTTAGGCGCAAAACATCTCCTCTCCAAATCAACTCCTTCTGTTGTATTTTTTAGAATCACAGAAAAAATTCAAAAAGGAATTGCAGTCGAGTTTTTGTTAGAATAGGCGACACAGACACTCGAAGACCTTTCAATAAGTTGCTGAAGCATGTCCCTGGCAAATTTCATAGAAGAGCGGGTCTTTTGAAGCTCTTAGACTATAACAAGTGCTCATAAAAAGTTCCATTATCCTAGAAACGGCATAAATATCATAATATACTATGCTCCGCATGTGTATTTTAATTTCACAAACACCTTATATTAAGAGATTAAAGATTCGCTAAAACATGCCTTCTTAGACCGAATTTCAATCTCCCAAAGGGCGAACTGGATGAAATTAATTTAAATTATTGATATTTATGTATTTACGTCTTTTTTTTAGGGAAATTAAAGCGAAGGTGCTGTTTCTAGGATTATCCTAATATGTCGATAATGGCATCTCTTTTGCACTGTTAAAAAAATCACTGAAGAGAAGTCTCTTTATACCTTTCTTGATGATCGCCTTAAACTTGAAGAAGAACAATCCTATCTATATCCGATCGAGGTCCAGAAAGAAGATAAGCTCTCGATCAAAGAATTTCACAAGAAGGCTTACACCTTTGGAACCTTCACTAGTTTAACAAATCTCATAGGGAAAACCCCAGAAGGAATTTATGGGCTTTATAAATTAAGAATGGAAGAGGAAACTGCTTTTGATGGATTGGCGAATTTTGAAACTTCTTGTAAAAAAGGAGCTGTTATCACACTATTCAATCAAGGATCTAATGATCCATTTGGCTCAGATAAAAAAGATCAAAATTGATGATAAGTGGTATTTGGCAGAAGTTACTGAAAAAACAAAAAAACTATTCAGCAAGCTTGATTATGCTATTAGCTAACTGTTGGTGGAGTTAGGGTTTAAAAGAATGACCTAATCAAATTTCAATTTTATCAAGTTCTTTGCCGGAGCTTGATCGATGAGAGCCCTCCATCAACAGCGATTACATTTGCTGTGACAAAAGCACTTTCATCAGACAAGAGCCACAAAATGGCAGCCGCTACGTCTTCTGGCTCTCCGATACGTCCAAGCGGATGAAAGGCAGTAGATGCTTTAAGAGCTATTTCATTACTTGTAATTGTTTGAGTCAGCGTTGTTCGTGTGAGTCCCGGTGCTACGGCATTGATCCGGATCCCTTTGCTCGCATATGAAGCCGCTGCAGAGCGCATAAGACCAACTAGAGCTGCTTTTGCAGCTGAAATCGCCTCGTGATTGGTAAGCCCTACAAGCCCAGCAGTGGAGGAGGATAAGACGATTGAACCTTTTTCCATAATATTTAGAGAGTGTTTCAAAATACAAAACGCTGACGTGGTGTTGATTTTCATCACCTCCTCAAACTCTTTTTGTGTTGTCAGATGTAGAGGCTTAAGAAAAAAGGACCCTATAAGGGAGACAACCCCATCAAGATGCCCTTCTTTCTCTACAATCTTTTTTAAAGCTTGAGCAACAAGATTTTCGTCAGTAGCATCTACGACCATGTTGGGTTGAGAAACTTCTTTAGAAAATCGTTCTAACTTGTCTTGGTTTCTACCCAACAAGTAGATGATGTCTCCGGTTCCTGAAAGCCGCTTTGTCAGGACAGAACCAATTCCACCTGTTGCTCCAAAAATTGCATATACCTTTTTCATAATCCCTCAACAGTTTTTCTAATATGCAAGCACCAGTATGGATACTCTGCTGGCTTTTTTGGCTTTAAAAAATACACAAATGGTCCACATGCTGCAAATTTGCTGTTGCGAATTTCTCTACCCATCCTGAATTAGGATTTCCAACGATCTTGAATGGCTTTCCATTGAAAAATTTGATAAATTGCTGCTAAACCCACAACAATATAAATCGCCTTTTGAATTACGGGAAGGCTGCCAAAGATGAATTTAACTAGGTCGAAATCTAAAGCTCCTACAAGAAACCAATTAAGACCACCAATAACCAATAAAATTGCAAATATAACATCTAATTTTTTCATATTTTCTCCGGCTTAAGGTTTGTACATATTCACTGTTAGCTATAAATCGCTGCGCGATTTTATTAACCAAAGAATCCTCCTAAAAAAAGATTCCCTCTCAAATCTACTTTTACTAAAGTGGGCAATAAAAAGTAAAGGATAGATTCTAGTCCCTCTATTAATAGACTCAAACCGAGCATTCCTGTATATGTGAGAACCCCCTTCTAGAGTTTTTCTGTTGGACTGCAAGCTATACTCAAGTTCATGTAGTAAATGAGCTATTGTTCGATAACCTACTTGGTAGCCTTCGTTTTTTAATTCTTCTTCTAGATTGCGAGTAGTTTTGCATGTCCATCTTAGGGCCGACTCCGGATCTCCTCGAGAGGCTGATTCTACTAATTCATCTAAAGATTTAACTAATTTTTCCTGTTTTTCAGAGATCTTTTTTCCTACTCCAGTCTTTCTAATTCCTTTTTCTGTGGATCTAGCAATGCTTATTGCTTTACTAACGAGAATAATACCACCGCGCCCGTATAACAAAGATTCTGCTGCAACCCACAACCGTTTACCTTTTTTAGTTAAACAATCTGTTAAAACTGCATATTTCCAGTCTATAGACTCGAATTCTTTTAAAGAATTTTTCATGCCTTCTTGACAGCATATTACTCGATAAAAGTGTAGCAGTTATTTTTGCCCGCTTCCTTAGCTGTTTCTTTTTTTGCGAAGCTACTTGCCAAATCCTGGTAAATTATGCTAGGATCTGGCTTTGGAGTTGTTGAAAGCCAAAAAGATTTAGAGGGTGAGATTTGTGGATCCGAAATTTTGGAAGTTTTTGGACGTCCAAAATGCCCACACAAATAAAACCTACCGTGCAAGGATGAGTTAACCCTTCCGGATCCCCAATATCGGGATGCTGCAATCCATAACTCACAAACCCATTTCAACCTATCAATAGGTAGTTGCTTTGAAAATACTAATAGTAATCTTGGTGGGAATAATCATCTTAGGAGCAGTAGCAAGTAACATTATGAGCAATGTTGAACAGCCCGATTACAAATTGATTATATCCGAAGAGAATATCCAAATCCGCGACTATCCCCCCATGATTTTAGCTGAAGTTGAAGTTTCCGGCAAAAGAAAACAAGCGATTAGAGAAGGTTTTAAAATTCTCGCGGATTACATATTTGAAAATAATACATCCAACATAAAAATGACTATGATGGCTCCAGTAATACAGGAACAGCAGCTGGATAAATGGAAAGTCAGATTCGTTATGCCAAAAAAATACAGCCTTGAAACACTCCCAAAACCAAATTCTAAAGATGTGGCTTTGATCCATTTGCCTGCTAGACGCTTTGCCGTCATTCGATTTTCTGGTGTTGCGGATGATGAAAATATTAAGCAGCATACAGATGATCTTAAAGCATTTATTTTAGCTGAGACTCTGACGCCATTTGGAGAGCCAATTCTTGCCTTTTATAATCCACCATGGACACTACCTTTTTTACGCCGGAATGAAGTAATGATAGAGATAGGAGTTGATCGATGACAAAGATTTTGATTACAGGAGCCAATGGATTTGTAGGGAAAAGACTAATCGTTAATCTCTTGAATCAGGGGCATCAAATTTATGCTTTGTGCCGGATAAAGGGGGCAAAAGTCTTTGCTGAGGACAGGCCAAATCTTTACTACATTTGGGGAGATTTAAGAAATTCTGAAACTTTAAAAGCGATTCCAGATGATATTGAGGCTGCTTATTATCTTGTCCATTCCATGTCCGAAATCGTCGGCAACCTGGTGGATGCAGAAGTTGAAGTCGTCAAACAGTTTCTAAAGGGAGTAAAAAACTCCCACATTAAGCAGATTATTTATTTGGGAGGGATTATTAATGACGAAAAAAATTTATCCCCTCACCTTAAGTCCCGGTTATTAGTCGAAAAAACCCTACAACAGAGCGGTATTCCTTGCACTATTTTGCGTGCAAGCATAATTATTGGGGCAGGCAGTGCTTCTTTCGAGATCATTAGGGATTTGTGCGAAAAGCTACCTATAATGATTTCTCCCAAGTGGGTCAATTCATTATGTCAACCAATATCGATTGTTGATGTCCTATTTTACCTTTCTAGCGTACTTCTCAATGAAAAATGCATTAATAAAACTTTTGACATTGGAGGCCCGGAAGCCTTTACATTTAAAGAGGTGATGCTTAGATACTCGAAATTCCGAAATCTTAAAAGATTGATAATTAATGTTCCCGTTCTAACTCCCCGGCTATCTAGCTATTGGTTGGTTTTTATTACATCCGTTCGTTATTCGCTTTGTTCTTACTTAGTAGAAAGCATGAAAATAAGCACTGTTGTTCAATTGAATGAAATCAAAAAAATCATTCCCCATCTTTGCTTGACCTATACCGAAGCCCTTCAATTAGCCTTTCAAAAGATCTCAAAAAATGAGGTTATTTCCAGTTGGATGGATTCCTGGGAAATTCTTGGAACCGACCCAAACATTGAAAATTATATGCAAGTTCCAGATGAAGGATGCTTAAAAGATGAAAGAAAAGTTTTGGTCAAAGATTCCAAAGCAGCTGCTGTCGAACGGGTTTGGAGAATTGGTGGAAGTACTGGTTATTATGCTTTGAATTGGGCTTGGCATTTGCGAGGTTTATTGGATCAATTGATTGGAGGAGTCGGCTTGAATAGAGGAAGACGGCATCCCTCTGAAATCCAAGCGGGCGATTCTATCGATTTCTGGAGAGTGATCCTCGCTGATAAAGATAATGGTCATCTAATTCTTTATGCTGGTATGAAAGTCCCTGGCGAAGCTTGGCTTCAGTTTAAGATTGAGCAAAAAAATCATAAGTTCTTTCTTGTTCAAACAGCAACATTTCGACCTAAAGGTATTCTAGGGCGTCTCTACTGGTATTCTCTTAGCCCTTTTCATTTCTTTATTTTTCAAAAAATGGCAAGGGCTTTAGCAGGAGAAACCAGGTAAATCACCATGAAAGATTGGGTTAATCAACTACTGGACTTAACCATTATTTTTTCATTTGATCATTCCGGATTCAAACGACACTGCCCTGATCAACTTCAGAAGGTCGATCTCTCAGGACGTCATGGAATCGTGACAGGAGCAAGCTCTGGTATCGGTTTAGAAGTTACAAAAGCACTTCTTCAACAAAAAATGGATTGTCAGCTAATAGGTAGGGATCTTGAAAAATTAAAAAATAGCTTTAAATCCGATCAGTCCGTTTCCTGCACAGGATATCATTGTCTTGATATGAGTGATCTAAAAAAAGTTTATTCTTTTGCAATAGATGAACTAGACACTCCTATCGATCTTCTTATTCACAATGCAGGTAATATGCCTCATTCTCTCACAATCACCAAAGATGGGTTTGAGCAGATGTTTGCTTCTCAAGTTCTTGCTCCATATATTTTAACGAAGACTCTAGCTGATAGAGGCAAGCTTCGACAAGGTTGTCGCATCATCTTTGTTTCATCCGGTGGAATCTATTTACAAAAGCTTGATCTTTCAGATCTTCTTTTTGAAAAGCGTTCATATAATAAATATACTGGCTATGCAAATGTAAAACGCGCTCAAGTTATCCTTTCGGAGCTTTTTTCACAAAAATACCCGCAATACTTATTCAGCTCTATGCATCCTGGTTGGGCAGACACGCCTGGCGTTCGTTATTCCATGCCGCTCTTTAAAAAATTATTAAACAAACGACTCCGATCTGCAGAAGAAGGTGCTGATACAATCTTATGGCTCGCAATGGCTGCTGAGCATCCAAATGGAAAATTTTGGTTTGACCGGAAACAAGCAAAAACCACGATTCTTAATTTAAACAAGTCAAGCGAAGAAGATTATGAATTATTGTGGAAATCCTGTGAATCAATTTTGGCTTCAATAAAAGGTCTATCTTCATGAACTTGTCATTGCTTAATAGCCTTTGCTACACCACGGGTTGGTTTTGGTGTGTCCTTTTTGGCATTCATGGTCAATCCATTTTAGCCACAATCGGAGCAGTTTTTTTAATATTATTTCAGCTCTATTGCACAAAAATTAAAGATATCGCTTTATATATTCAAGATGTTCTTTTAGTTATTTTTTCTGTGTCTTTAGGGGCTCTTTTGGAAATATTTTTTATTCAAACAAACCTTATTCATTATGCCAACACTAGAAATATGTTTCCTCCAATTTGGATTATTTTCCTTTACCCACTCTTCTCGCTTTTGCTGAATCACTCATTAAAAATGATTAAAAAAAACTACTTAGCATCTTTTCTATTCGGGTTTATAGGAGCTCCCCTGAGTTACATTGCGGGTATTTCTTTAGGTGGCTTAACTTTTCCATATCCACTTCTCACAACTTGGATCATAACTGGAATCTGCTGGGGTCTATTCCTTTGTCTTCTTACTAAAATCGCGAATATCGTTGAAAAAGCAACAGCAGAAACTTTAGAAGACCGCGATTCAAAAACTAATTTAAAGTTACTATATGATGGTGAATGCCCCATCTGTAAACGAGAAATTTGCATTCTTCAAAAAAAGGACAGTCAAACCCAAATAAAGTTTATTGACATATCTTCAAAAGATTTTTCGCCATTTGATAATAACAATATTGACTATAACACCGCAATGTCCCAAATTCACGCTATTGATGAAAAAGGGAATCTTTTAGTTGGTATAGCAGCCTTCGCAACTGTTTACGCACGCTGTCAATTGTTGATCAGCTCAACTTTGCTGCGTATCCCTTTTATGAAGAGGATTCTTAAACCACTTTACACACTATTTGCAAAAAATCGCCTTTGGTTTACTGGAAGAACGAATAGCAACATCAAAAAATAGCTAAGAGCCAGATGAAATAAAAACAGTTGTGGATTTCGTTCGTTGTTTTTATCCTTCTTTGCTTGATTATGCAGATTGTTCAGCCGTTATGGGTGAAGGGTAACTCCTAAGAGAAAAACTTGTAAAATCTAAATATTTTTCATTTTCAATCGAGAAAATCGTAAGAACTCACTTTAATTTTATACGCAAAAAGTTTTAACCCCTTTTTTCTTTCGCTTGGTTCACCTATTAAAAAGAAATATGTTTATGCAGGAATCAAAGAACCAAGGATAGAGCTATAGATAGGTAAATTTTATAGTAATTTCTAGCTGATCTTTTTTGTTCGCATAAGAGCCAAGTTCGCGGCAGATTTTCTTTTGTCTAAATGAAATCTGCCTTTTTCTAAAGACAGATATCAATAAGTGACTCTAAATGAGACTGATGATTTTCAATAAGTATGCAAACTTCCAAAAGTTAATAAAAAAAATGGTTAAATCTTATTGACCAAAAGCATGGTTAGCGAAATTGGGTTATGAACGTTCTCATGGGCCCCATCTCGAACATCCTTGCCTAGCTCTTTTAAAACAATGACCTAATCAAATTTCAGCTTTTCACATAAGAGCACAAAGTGTGCTGCTAAAAGCTCAGATTGCTCCTTAAGGGCATCATCGCCTTGTTCTTCTTTAATCTGCCCAGCTTTTAGAGGATACACATATAAAGGAAGAGTTAACCCTCCTTCGCAAATCAATATGAAGCTAACCATCACATGAACCCATGTTGTATATTGATTATGATAGAAAATTTTTTGATCAATTAATCGATCAAAGACATCCAATAAAACATCACTGAACTTACTGCATTTAAGCTCTAAAAGAGGAAGGAAATTTTCCTTATTGTCAGTGTTTGCTATAGATTCTATGGAGGTCTGCATGGCATTTTTCGATCCTTATCTAAAAGCTCATGTATAAAATGCCCACATAGATAAAGAGCTCAAAGAATAATTGCAGTAAGAAATCTTTCTTGGACTTGGTAAAGCTCCAAAGATTTCAGAGAGGCCAATAGTTTAAACATAGGGCATAAGAGCTGCTGACTCTAGATTAACGGGTTCTTTTTCACAGTTTCCGGAGACGTTTTATTTTCCGGAAAGATCATGTTAGCAAGAAATTTTACAATTGAGGCACTCCATGCGATTCTCTTGGTAAGCTTTGCTTTTATTAGGAGAACGTCTATGCGTTAATGGTTGCGAATCTAGTTAGGTTCCTGACCGTTTTAGATCCGCAATGCGAGCAAAAGTCGTTGATTAAAAGTTAATTACACAGCAAAAAAACGCAGTTTACTTTGACAAATTACAAGGAATGGAACCGAAATTTTTTTATTAGATTAAATTCTCCCTCTTAAAATTTCAGACCCATAACGGATCTACCTCGCTGATCTGCAAAAAATACCCTTGCAAAACAGTGATGCAGTCGATATCCTTGATCCAACTTAGGAATTTTTTTAATGAAAAAAAACTTTATTACAGGGCTTGTCCTTCTCCTTCCAGGAGCCGTAACCATCGCAATCCTTTTATTCTTAATCAACTTTTTTACGACACCTTTTGTAGGCTTTACTTCTCAGCTCATTGAACAATGGAATCTTTTTCAAGATGGATTTTTCTTTTTAACTCAAAAACAGGTAATCCAATATGGGAGTCGCATTTTAATCCTTCTTAGCTTATTCGGTGTCACAGTTCTGCTCGGAGTTGTAACTCGTTGGTTTTTTATGCATGCTTTAATCAAACTCTGCGATAAAGCCCTTCTTCGAATTCCTTTGGTAAGTACTCTTTATAAAACATCTCAAGACATCATCAAAACAATCTTTGTTTCAGATAAAAACTCCTTTAAACAAGTCGTTATGGTCCCTTTTCCAAGACCCGGAGTCTATGTTTTGGGCCTCATAGCAAGAGGGTCCCCTAATTCTTGCTGTGCGGCAACAGAAAAAAACCTCATTTCTGTTTTAGTTCCGACTACTCCGAATCCCACAACAGGGTTTCTTTTAATGTTTCAAAAAGAAGAACTTATTTATCTAGATATGAAAGCAGAAGATGCCATCAAATATATCGTCTCCTGCGGCGTAATCATTCCAGAAGAACCTCCATTTACAGCCAAGCAACCAACATAGAAGTCTTATGTCTGAAGTAAAAGTTATTTTCTTTAGCATTAAAGACGCTAGCACAAAAGTCAATGCTCTCATTCAAACAGTAACCTCTCATTTTTTTAAAAAAGAAAAAATTCAAATCTTAGTCCCCGATAAAGCCGCACTAGAATTTGTTGATCTCCTCCTTTGGAATCAACCCAAAGACAGCTTTCTTCCTCACTCTACAGAAGTGATACTGCCTTTTCAAGACCTTGTGTTTATCTCCTTGCCCCTACCTTCTTTAGAGACATACCCTATTGTATTTAACCTGTGCCCAACACCTTACCTAGCTCCCCCCTCGCTAAAAATCCTCTACGAGTTAGAAGACCTTAGCCACCCGCAAAAAGCCGCTGCTTTTCAAATCAAATTTAAACACTACCAAAAAGAGGGTTACACCCTTTGCTTAGGCGAATAGAAAGTCTAATATTTTTTGGTTCTCGTAATGCTTATTCTAAAAATCGAACACATAAAAGACCTCTATAAAGACTGGCTCTTTCAATTATGTCTTTTTGGCAAAAACATGCCAGCATTCCGAAAGCTATTCCTCTGGAAGTGTGGATAGTTTTTACTATAGAGGAACTTGCTTTACAAAATTATGATAGCCTCGCGCATCGAAATGAGTTGTAGTATCTATCCCCAAATAGAAACAAATAAAAAAAGTGCTGAGCAGCTCCCTAAAGCAGGTTCAAAAAAACAACGTAAACAACTTAAAACCAATAAAATAAGACGATAATTAACAAATACAGTTAAAAGTTCCTTGCGTCTTTTCCTCTTTCGAACTATAATCAGCACAAAAAAGATTTTTTGGAGTTTTCTCATGGTAAGAATTAGCAAGCAAGAAGAAAGAAGAAGCCGCAACCCGAAACGATGCAAAGCTCCCGCTCTTAAGACCGGACCTAAAGCTGAAGCTCTTTCCTATAATCCACACGCCAATGCAGTTGCTGGAAACAGAGCAACCTCATCTTTTATTCCAAAAATTAAGTAAGAAATAAGGTATTTATATGTCAAGACACCCAAGCTATGGAAAATCAAGTGGCTCTGCAAAAAAAAGAAACGTTCTTAAGCGTTTTGAGCGCGTTGATGTTTTAAGAAAATTAGGTCGTTGGAAAGATGGAGAAAACACAAAAGTCACAGGTTTACCTAAAACTCCGACACTTCCATAACAACCTTCTTATTCAAAGGAATTTTATAGTAAGGGCCACGCTTCTTTTCTAAAGCAGGCCCTTTCTTATTATGATCACCACAATTTATAACAAACAAAAAGACATCACCCTTTCCGCCTCTAACATTAAATTAATGATTCCTTTTCTTTTGAGAAATTTAAAAATCTCCACCGATGAAGTTATTTTACATTTTGTTAGCAAGAGCGCTATCGGAAAAATACACGACACTTTCTTTTCAGACCCCTCTCCTACCGATTGCATTTCCTTTCCTATAGACCCCCCCAGAACAGACCCTTCTCAAGAAAAACACAATATTTTAGGTGAAGTGTTTGTTTGTCCTAAAGTAGCCCTAGAATACGCGGCAGAAAACAAATTAGACCCTTACCTAGAGACTAAGCTTTACATTATACACGGAATTCTTCACCTACTTGGTTATGACGACTTAGACCCCACATCACGCAGAAAAATGCGTCAGATGGAGAAAAAGTGCCTAAAAATTTGCGAACCTTTTCCTGTTTCTAAAAAAAGATTGCCTTAAATTCATACTGAGAGCTTTAATCAATCTATTTACTGTAGAGGACCCCTATTGATCCCTTTTGAAAAACTCTTTTACCTAGCTTGCTACCTGATCCCTGCTGCCATTCTATCTGGTTTTACCATTGCCTTGCAAGCATTAGGCAGTATTCAAGGCAGAGAAGAAATTCAAGATTCTACGCGATTCCCTCTCTTTAAGCTTTTTGCGTGGATTCAACCTAAAAACATCTGGCAATCAATCCTTTTTACCCTCAACCTTTCTAAATTCGTCTACTATTTAATTTTTGGGTTTGTTTCTTTTCATCTTATATTCCTTCTAAAAACACCTGAACCCTTTTCTTTTTACACATCTTCTGTTTTAGAAATTTCTCTCATTGCACTTCTTTTCCTTTTTCTAGAGCTCTCCCTCTCTTTAATCGTCGAGCGTGCGCCTGAAATTGCAGTAAGACTACTCTCCCTACCGGCATCATTACTACTAACTCCTTACCTACCCTTAACAGCCCTCTACTTTTCAGCAAAAAAATTCTGTCAATATATTCAACCCCGACCCCCCAAGTTAACATTTAAATTACAAGACAAAATCTTAGATTATCTTTCCGAATCCGAAATAGGAAAATACTTAGATATCAAAGAAAAAAAACTTATTCATACTGTAATCTCCTTTAAAGACCGGCTAGTTCGAGAAGTAATGATTCCTCGAATAGACCTCATCAGCCTTTCTTCAGAAACCACTCTTTTAGAAGCGACCAAAATCTTTGCTTTTGAAGGCTACAGCCGAATTCCTGTATATAAAGAAAACGTCGACAAAATCTTAGGAATCCTCCTTTACAAAGATATTATTTCTATCTACACAAATAACATCGAAAGCAAACAACTCTCAGAAACTCTTAACAAAACGGTAGAGCATTTCATAAAACCCGTCTTGTATACTCCTGAAACAAAAAAAATAGCTCAACTCTTGCAAGAATTTAGAAATAAACACATCCACCTGGCTATTGTTGTCGATGAGTATGGAGGAACAGAGGGTATCATCACCATTGAAGATATCTTAGAAGAACTTGTTGGAAATATCGAAGATGAATACGATATAGAAGAAGAAAAAACTTTTCTCCCTCTTGCTTGTGGAGGATGGATTGTCGATGCGAAAATGAGCATTTTGGATGTAGAGTATGATCTTGGCGTTCACATTCCAAACAATGCAGAATATGACACCATTGGCGGATATATTTTTCATAGAGCAGGCTCTATCCCTTCTAAAGGATGGAAAATTCACTTAGACGATATAGACTTAGAAGTACTTAAATCTGACGAACGCTCAATTCGGAAAATTAAGATCACAAAAAAATAAACAAATGAGTTGAATTTTGTTTTTTAGAATCGATCTTGAAAAAGAAACCTTTCTTAAGGCACAATGAATATACTTAAAATGCTATGCCTAGGAGCTTACTAATAATGCGTAGATCTATTTGCGTCACCGAACCTAGTCTTTCTTATGCAGGAGAGATTGCTAATTGGAAGTTTATATACACAACTTCTTCGACTTTGCCTAAAGGCACTAAACTGAAATTCGATCTTCAATCAAAAGGAAGAGCTATCGACTGGCAAATTCCTACTGTAAATCTAAAAGAAAAGTCTAATATGATTTGGGGCGTAATGCCAGATGGCAAGATTATTAATGCTAAAACTCTAGACTCTCCTAATAACATAGTTCCTGACTTTGAATTCTCACTTCCTTCCGAAATTAAACTAGGTGAATCTTTTACTATAAGCTTAGGGTCACCTAACGCTGACAAAAAAACTAGTAAAGAACTTGGATCTCGCTGTCAAACAATTCTTCAAAGAAGACGTCCTTTTTCACTCTTTATCGACCCTAAAGGAAAAGGAGACTATAAAGACCCTGAAATCTTCAATTTAGATGTTCGCGGCAATGAACTTCATATAATCAGAGTCATAGCTCCCTCCGTAGTCTGCAGAAACAAAAGGTTTGACCTTGTTTTGCGTTTTGAAGATTTTTACGGAAATCTTACAAATTACGCTCCAGAAGGAACGTTAATTGAGCTCACTTACGAACACTTAAGAGAAAACCTCAGCTGGAAACTCTTTGTTCCTGAAACCGGCTTTCTAAGCCTCCCTAACCTCTATTTTAATGAACCTGGGATCTATAGAATTCAACTAGAAAACCTTTTAAATAAAGAAAAATTCCATTCGTTTCCTATTAAATGCTTTGCTGAACATGATAAAAGCCTTTTCTGGGGACTTTTTCATGGAGAATCTGATCGCGTAGACTCTGCAGAAAACATAGAAACCTGCTTAAGACATGTTCGAGATGAAAAATCTCTTCATTTCTTTTCTACCTCTTCTTTTGAAAGCGTAGAAGAAACATCGAATGAGGTGTGGAAATCTATCTGTAATCACCTTGTAGAGTTCAATGAAGAAAATCGATTTTCCACATTCTTAGGAATGCAGTGGGAATCCAATCTTCCAGAAGAAGGACTTAGAACATTTATTTTTGCTAAAGACAACAAAGCCATTTTACGCAAAAAAGACCCGAAAAATAACGGTCTAAAAAAAATCTATAAAGGCCTAACTCCTAAAGAACTCATAGCCATCCCCAGCTTTTCTATGGCTAAAGGGTTAGGAACGAACTTTAACGACTTTACCCCTGAAGTTGATAGGGTTGTAGAGATCTATAACGCTTGGGGCTCTTCTGAGTGTTTAGCCTCAGAGGGAAATAGAAGACCCATTACGCCTACCGGAAAAAAAGGTCTTCTTGAATGGGCCGATGGATCTATTCGCAAAGCTTTAAATAAAAACCTCAGATTCGGCTTTGTAGCCGGAGGGCTTGATGATCGAGGTATTTTTAGCGGTCTCTACGAGTCTGACCAACTGCAGTATACCCCAGGGCTTACTGCAATTATGAGTCCCGAACACACAAAAGAATCCCTTTTTACAGCCGTTTATAATAGAAGCTGCTACGCAACAACAGGCGAACGGATTATTTTAGGTTTTAATATCGCAGGGATTCCTATGGGATCTGAGCTCAGCACAAAAACAAAACCAGGGCTTGTCTATAACAGACACATCTCTGGATATATCGCAGGAACCTCTCTTATCAAAGAAATTGAAGTCATTCGAAACGGAAAGCTCATTCACACGCTTTACCCTAATAAAATCGATCTAGACTTTACCTATGATGATTCCGATATGATTACAAATATATCTCTGCCTGGAGAAGGCGAGGCGCCTCCTTTTGTATACTACTATATTAGAGTATTACAAGAAGATGGACACATGGCTTGGAGCTCCCCTATCTGGATCGACCTCCATGATATCCAACCTCAATCTGCCCCTAAAAAACTAAAGAAAAAAGTTTAATTAAAAACGACCCCGCTTCAAGATCTTTTGAAGCGGGGTTTTGATAAATTCTATGAAAAAAAAATTAAAAAACACTCTCTTTCTGATTCTATTCTCTTTAGGATTTCTTGGGGTTCGAGATTTTTGCCGAAAGCAAACACATGGTTTTACCCTTTGTAAAGCACGATCTTCTTATGGTTCAAAAGAAGATCTACAGATCACTTTTCCTGAATTAGTTTCGATCCAATTGATTTTAAATCAACCCTTCTACTTCATGGAAAAAGGGTTTCAATGCTACACCTTTTCTTCAAAAGACGACAAGTATGTAATTAAACTATTAAATTGGAAAGCTCTAGAACCGTCTCTTTGGACTCAATATCTCCCAGATTCTTGGCTATACTCTCTTAAAGAAGAGAAGCGAAAAAAAAAGGAGCACGACTTTGAAAGCTATAGAATCGCCTTTAACGAGCTCAAAGAAGAAACAGGCCTAATTTACTTGCACTTACATAAGACAGAAGGATTGCACGCCTCTCTATGCCTTTACGACCCCATTGGAATATGCCACCACATTTCCGCGGATCAAATAGAGTTTATTTTACAAAAAAAAGTAGATCTATTCGTTCCTTATTTCGAAGAAAACAAAAATAATGAAGAAAAAATATTTTCTTTCCTCTCTTCTTTTATAACTGCACTAAAACAAAGAATTCAAAAAAAAATTAGAGATTCAGACGTCAGCTTAGAATATAATATGGGTGTTTTGGAAGGAAAGCCCATCTTCTTTGATATAGGAAATCTAACGCGAGAAACTGAAAATACAACCCTTCCAGGCGAAATATTACAACAAGAAGCAAAACTTGCCTTAGACTGGCTTAGATTAAACAATCCTAAGTTTGCACACTTTTTAAATCAAGAAATCCAACTTATAGACACTAAATGAAAAAAATATTATATGTTTTGCTTTTTATTGCTTTAGGAATCTATCTACCTGACTTTTGTCATAAACAAACAAAAGGTTTTTCTGTCAGTAAAATCACAAAAGCTTTCCCTTTAAAGACTGAACAAAAAAGCAGCTTACGCCTAGAAAATCAAGAAGAGATCTCTCTAGCTTTAGACCAACCTTTTTATTATTTAAGAAAAGGGAGATCCGCCTATGTTTTCATCTCTCTAGACCAACAGTATATACTGAAATTCTTAAGAAACCCTAATATTTCCCCTCCTTTTTGGGCCGAATTAAAACCCATGCGATGGCTCTTGCCATCCTATTGTAATAATCTTATCAAAAAAAAAGAAACCAACAGAAATCTCTTACTAGCTAGCTATAACCTAGCTGACAAAAACTTAAAAAAGCAAACAGGCATTCTCTACTCGCATCTTAACACAACATCTTTACTCAAAAAAAAGATCACTTTCTATGATAATATTAAAGTAAAGCACCTTGCTTCTGCAGACTCTACAGCTTTTGTCTTACAAAAAAAAGCCTCCCCTTTCTGTCCCTACTTCAAAAATCTCCTCAATGAAAAAAAAACAGAAGAAATCGAACACCTCTTAATAAAATTTGCACTTCTTTTGCAAGAACGGGCTATAAACGGGATATCTGACAAGGACTTATCCCCTCACTATAATTTAGGGATTTTGAACGATCAATTTCTAACATTTGATCTTGATGGATTAAGAACAGCTCCAGTCCCAGCTAACTCTGAAAGCATGCAAAAGCACATGGTTAAAGACGGAATGAAGATGATTCTTTGGTTAGAAGCGATTCATTCGGATCTTTCTATTTTTTTAGAACAAGAAATCTACAAACTCTCCCTCTTCTCTTAAAGTCCTTATTATCTTACAATAGTAAAAAAAAGAGGGCTTATGAAAAAAACACTACTGTTCTTATCCAAAACTTCTATTGTTTTGCTAATCGCTTTTGGAATCTATACAAGCTATAGTCTTTACAAAGAAAATAAACTTCAAAGAAAACATACTAAAACCCTAATCATCGATAGTTCGCAAAAGTCATTTGTAATCTTGATTTCGGCTTACAATAACAGTAAGTACTGTGAAAAAAGCCTTTTCTCTGCAATCACTCAACGTTATCAAAACTTCCGTGTTTTATATGTTGACGACGCCTCTACCGATGATTCTTTTGCAAAAATCAGTCGCATGGCTTCTTTATCAGATCAATCTGATAAAATCTCTTTGGTTCGAAATTCTAAAAATAAAGGATCTTTAGATAGCCTATATAATGCAATCCAAACATGCCAAGATTATGAAATCATAGTCCCTGTTGATGGCAATGACTTTCTGGCTCATGAAAACGTGCTAACTAAGCTGAACAAAGTTTATACAAAACCCTCTACCTGGATGACCTACGGCAACTTTTTAGATTACCCTTCCTACAGACAGCTACCGATTAAATGCAAACAAATCCCAAAAACCATTGTCTTTAACAATTCATTTAGATCTCATGAAATTATGGATGTTTATCTAAAGACATTTTATGCAGCTCTTTTTAAAAAAATTCGAAAAGAAGACCTTCTTTACAAGGGGAGATTCCTTTCTTCTGATAATTCTCTAGCCTACTTTCTCCCTCTTCTTGAACTCGCTGGAAAACACGCTTTTTTCATCAATGAAGTTTTATACCTACATACAAAATCTCATCCTTCTCTTTCTCCGGAGTGTATATCTTTTATAAAAAAACTCCCTAAGTACAAACGTCTTACACTGTTATCTATGGAGGACTCCCGAGTAAAATAACTCAAAAAGAATCTGAAAAAAGAGGAGAGGTTTATACTATTTTTTGCCATCTTTGGGTGCGTAAAGAATATTAAACCGATTAAACTTAAGCCTTACAATCTCTTGAAACCTTACCGCTTAAATATGAGGCAAACGAATCAACCTCGCCTGCAGTATACCTCGTATATATTGCAGCATTTTCAAAAGACACGGGAGAATACCCATCTAGACGGAGGATTACGTTCATAAACATTCTAGCAAGTCTTCCATTTCCGTCTGCAAAGGGATGAATCTTTACTATTTTCTGATGGAAAAATGCTGCTAAATCCACGGAATCCGACCCCTCTTCTTTCATCTTTTTAAGATCTAAAACAAATTCAGTCATCAGGTTATCTAACTTTTGCCAAGGCTCCCCTACAGGAACTATTTTTCGAATAACGGCAAGATCTTCTGGGCTAAGAGCATCAAATCTCTGAGGAGACTTTAAGATTTCTTTCATAACTCGCTTTTCTTTTGATGAAAGTTTAGACAAACCTTTCTCTAACATCTGCTCAAAAGAATGCATATCATCTAAGATGATCAACTGCTCTTTACGAAAATTTCCAGGAACTGACTCATCTTGAGAATCTTTTTTTGAAAAAAGCATTTTATGCACTTTTTTAATCTCTGAAATCATTTCATCCGAAGGAAGACTCCAAAAAACAGGTTTTTCTACAAGTTCTTCAAAACAATAGTCTGAAGCCTTTTGAAATGCGATCTTTTCTTGAGGTTTATTTCCAATAGAAACTTCAAGTCCCTCCATTCTACAAAAATAAGGTTCTTTATTTATCTTTTTTTTAATAGCATTCCAATATTGTCGATCAGTCGTTTGAACATGCCCTTCACATACGGGGATCCATTCGTAAAGAGTGCTTTCAATTTCATCCGAACTAGGCCATTGTGTAATAGCTTCAGTTCTTTTATTTACAACGGCGTCCGACCCTGTGCGAGACAAGTACATTCCAGGATGAAATGTTCTATAATAAAGATCAGATACTTTCTCAGTCTGTTCACAACTTCCGCGGGGCCTTTCCCCCACTCCCAAAACACCTGTCATTACGCAAAAAAATTTTAAGACTCTAATCATTTAAAAACCCCCACATAATTATAGTTAATTATAATAATATATACAAAATCATTTTTTAATTCAACTAAAAACTAACACTAAATGCCGACTCACACAATAAATGCATTATTTAGAGCGATTATTCACTTATTTTAAGTAGTATAATAGAGTTGTGTCTATAACCCTGTCAATAGCCACAACTATCAAGCAAATATTTAAATCTATAGAACTCCGTTCTTGACACACGCTAACTTCAAAAAACCATTTTTCTATCTATGAAACTCTTGCAAAAAACAGATTTAAAAGGTGCTTTGAGACTGTTTTATCTATTGATTAAAATTATTATTTAATATATAACATTTTTATTGTCAGCAACTTGCGAATCGAAAGAATTTAAAGGAGAAAAATCACATGTTATACTCACAAGAATGGATTGAAAAGCAGCGACAGTCTAAAACGTTCATGGATCCTAGGATTCACAAGAAAGTTGTTATAATTACCCTTGCATGCCTCAACTTTCTTGATCGCAATATATCAAGACGATTTCAATCTGCAGCTGCTGCTAAGGGTTGCTATAGATTTCTTAAGAAGACAGATATGAGTTACGAAATACTAGAGAATAAGCTTTAAAAGAACACAGCACACATTTCTAGGAAGAAAATCTGATAAAAACCCGGGCTGGCAAACAATTTGGCAAGGATGGCTCCGACTTCAAGACATCTGTAGAGGGGCGGAACTCTTCAGGCGATGCTCTAGTTAGCTCAAGGATAGCGTTAAAATATTTTCATAATAGTTGTGGGTAAAGACAAGCTCAAAAACATTTGCCAGCTTGATTTCAACATTTAACACGAAATAATTATACACAAACAAGAGTAAAACCAATTTAAACTACAACACAACATGTAAACATCTGGTAAAAAACATTCTTATTTGATAAGATCCCTGACATTAATTTCAACGAATTCAAAATATGAATGAATGCATTTTCCTTTTCCATATTATCACGATCTTAATTTTCACCCTGATCTCTTTCCGGCTAGGCAAAATAGCACTAGGAACTTGGCTTTGCATTCAAGTTCTTTGCGCTAATTTATTTGTAATTAAACAGATTCTACTTTTTGGTTTTCATGTAACTTGTAGTGATGTATTTGCCATAGGAAGCATCTTAAGTTTAAATCTACTTCAAGAGCATTATGGATCTAAAACAACTCAAAAAATTGCTTCTCACTGCTTCTACTTCATGCTTTTTTTTGCAATCCTTTCTCAAATCCACCTACTCTATATCCAAAGTTCTCAAGACTCCACACAAAAAGCTTATGAAACGCTCCTATCCCCAGCCCCTAGACTGTTATTTGCATCCCTACTCACTTTTTTTATCGTCCAAAAAATTGATATTCACTTATTTAGCCAGCTAAAAGCCTTCATGCCCTCTTTATCTTTCGAATTAAGAACCTTCTTCTCCCTTATTGCATCTCAGCTTCTGGACACTCTCCTCTTCAGCTATATTGGCCTCTACGGACTTGTATACTCTCTTTACGACATGATTCTAGTTAGCTTTGTAATTAAGGCTTTTGTAATCTGCATATTATTTCCACTTACTTACCTATCTAGAAAATGGATCCAACCCAAGGAATTTATCATATGACCCCTCCTTTTCACTTTGAACTTATCCACACGTCTAAAAAGTCAAGAGCTCGAGTTGGAAAAATCCACACTCCGCATGGTGTCATCGATACTCCAAATTTTGTAGGCGTAGGAACTAATGGGACATTAAAAGGTCTTGATAATGCAACAGTTCATCAAATTGGATTGCAGCTCATGTTTTGCAACACCTACCACCTCTTACTTCAACCCGGCACTGAAATCATAAAAAAGGCTGGGGGACTCCACTCTTTCATTAATAGATCCTTACCTATTATTACAGATTCTGGTGGGTTTCAAGTTTTTAGTTTAGCTTACGGATCTGTTGCCGACGAACTTAAAAGTCGCGGCACAAAAAAACAAGATGGAATGGTTTTAAAAATTACAGAAGATGGAGCTTTATTTCGATCTTATCGCGACGGCAAAAAAGTACTTCTCACTCCAGAAAGTTCTATCCAAGCTCAAAAAGATTTAGGAGCAGATATTATGATTTGTTTTGATGAACTACCTCCTTATCACATCGATAAAGACAAGCTAAAATCTTCTTTAGATCGTACCCACCGATGGGAAGAACGATCCTTAAACGCACATCTTCAAAACCCAAATTCTCAGGCTCTTTACGCCGTTATACACGGGGGAATCGACCCTTCTCTAAGAAAGGCTAGTTGCGACTTCCTCACAGCATTAGCATATGACGGATTTTCTATAGGAGGAAGTATTGGAAAAAACAAACAAGAAATGTTTGAAATGTTATCACTAACCCTTCCTAGACTTCCCCTAGACAAACCAAATCACCTTTTAGGCGTCGGAGATTTAGAATCTTTAGCTCTTTGTATCCCTCTAGGAATCGATACATTCGACAGTTCTTATCCTACAAGAGCCGCCCGCCATGGAGTACTGCTCCACTCTCAAGGACCTTTAAATGTTACGAAGTCTTGTTACGCAGCGAGCACAGCCGCCCCAGAAGAAGGGTGCACGTGCTTAACATGTAAACAGTACACCCTAGGATATCTCCATCACCTTTTTAAGGCGAAAGAACTTGTCAGTATGACACTCGCTACAATCCACAACTTACACTTCATGGTTAATAAAATGAAGCTCTATCAAGAACAAATCTTACGAGATGAAGTCTAACCATGAACCTCAAAAGAATTCACAAATTCTTGGTGCTGCAATTGATGTGCTAAAGAAGGCGGATATACTGCCGTTAAGCGAAACAATGTCATCCCGATTAAAACAAGTCGACCTTGAACCTCTTCCTCTCCTTGAGTAAGATGGAAGTCTAATGCTCGTAAATTCTTGTGCTGCGTCATATTCTTGCTCAGAAGAATCGAGCCTGGAGTATGATCAACAATTAATTCTAAAGCACCTTTAAGTAACCGACTAGCACCTGCCATCTTCCACTTCTTTGGAAGCTCTATATAACTAACAGAATAATAGACTTTTTTTGTTTGATAACTTTTGAACTCGTCATAACTTAAATTTTTATTTTGAGAAGGTATCGGTAAAATCCCTGATTCATGAAGTGGATCTTGAGGAAAATTAACACTAAATCTTCCATCCATTGAAGTATATTCTTGCCAACCATCAACAGTCCTATATTTTTCAAATCCTGTTGTATGGACCGCTATTTCTTTTTCAAAATATCCCCCACCTAAAACAGCACAAAACACAGAAAATCCCATTAAAAAACGAACTTTGCTGACTTTCTTTTGACGAATAATTCCTGGACGCCGCCCTAAAAAAAGCGCCCTTTTTAGAGAAATCCAAAAAGGAAGCTTCCCTCCTAAATGCGTCTCAACTCTAATCCCTAACAAAGATTTGCCAGGTGTTGTTTTTGTGCGGGCAATACATATTGCTTCTAAAGGAGCCCAAATAGCCGGTAAAATAAATGCAAACCCCACATAGTACATGTCCTCTATATAAAAAGGGAATATCATGGAGCTCAAAGAACATATCAAGTAAAGTATACCATAATCAATACCTCTAGCTATAAACCTAGTCCATATAGAAGGCTTTTCATCTAACCAAAACAATTTTCTCATATAGTTAATCTCCCGCTCTTTTATAAATAAGGATAATAGTAAACAAGCAAGATTAAACTCAACTCAATAAAAACAGCTAAACATATTAAAAAATTAAATAAAAACATTCTATAAGCAGAATAATTAAACATTCAAAAATTTCTTTTTCTACGCTCCAGAATCAATTTGTACTCTCCGTTACAGTAACTCAAGTTACGGTAACGGAGAGTACAATGAAATTCTATGCAAGAGAAGCCGAGCAACGCTTTGGAACCAAGCAAGTAAAAGCCTTAAACTAGCTGTAATTACAGGAAGAAGGCGCCTCGGGAAGACTCTTTTAGCTAAAGAATTTGCTAAACAGCACAATTACCCATCACAGGAGAAATTACACGGTTTAAAGACGTTTTTACACTTCTTTTAGAAGATTCTAAAAACGAAAAAATCGTTCTTATTTTAGCTGAATTTCAAGAATTTTACTCCATTAATCCCGGAGTGTACTCAGAAATACAAAATTTATTACGGCAGTTCCCTGAATACCATCTAAGACTGTAGAGAAAAAGACTATGCTTCTAAGTCTTGGAAAATATAAAATTCCAAGCATTAAACTACTTGTGATCTTTTAAAAACCAACTTGACAAAAGGATTATTCATGCATCGTCTACTGTTTTTAAAATTACTAACTTGCATCTCTCTTATTTTTCCATGTATGCACTCTTTTTCTGCAGAAGAAACCTTTCTTATTATTAATGGGATAACAGCTGATACCGTACTTGAAATAGGGCCTCATATCTATACACAAATCAGCCCATGCTCTACGTTTAAAATGGCTTTAAGCTTAATGGGGTATGATGCTGGAATTCTAAAAAACGAAAAAAAACCAATTTGGAATTTTCAAACGAGCTATGATGATTGGCTTCCAGCATGGAGATCTCCACAAACTCCCCAATCTTGGATGCAACATTCCTGTGTCTGGTATGCCAAGCTTTTAGCTCTACAATTAGGACCCGAAAAAATTCAAAGCTATTTAGCTTCCTTTAAATATGGAAATCAAGACATATCTGGAGGCTTGCCAGAACCTGGGGGTGAAAATCCTGCATGGATAAATTCTTCCTTAAAAATCTCTCCAAAAGAACAAGTTGAGTTGATCCAGAAAATGGTTAATGGAAAGCTTCCGATCTCAAGCCACGCCGTTCAAATGACAAAAACACTTCTATTTAAAGAAGACTTATCCAATGGCTGGCAATTATTTGGGAAAACAGGATGGAGCGGTTCTGATATTGGGACGGATGGTAAGACTTTAGAGCATTCATGGTTTGTAGGCTGGATCGAAAAAGATCTTAACTTTTTTCCTTTTGCCTATTTAATCCGTGAACAGAAAATAAACCTCGAGAAAAGAATCCCACGAGTTAAACAACTATTAGAAGATTCTAATATACTGAGCTTTTATGACTAAACCTAAAAAACCCTTAGAAATTAAAACAGAAAGACTGGTTTTACGCCAATGGCGTGAAAGTGATTTTGATGCTTTTGCTCAACTTAATGCAGATCCACGAGTTATGGAATATTTCCCATCTGTTACGAGTAGAGAAGAAAGCAACGAACAAGCCAAAAGAATGCAAACTAAAATCGAAGAAACGGGATATGGATTTTTGGCAGTTTCTGTAGCTGCTATTGCTGAATTCATTGGCTTCGTGGGTTTAAATAGTATAGATCAGTTAAGCTGGCCAGTTCATTTCTCTCCTGCCATTGAAATTGGATGGAGACTTGCTAGTCCATATTGGGGAAAAGGATATGCAACAGAAGGAGCTAAAGCTTGCCTTAAGTATGGATTTGACATACTGGGCTTAGATGAAATTGTCGCTTTTACAGCAAAAGAAAACTTTCCTTCACAAGCTGTTATGTCAAGAATTGGAATGTCTTATGATACTGAAGGAGACTTCGATCATCCCACACTGCCTGATGGACATAAATTAAAAAAATGCGTTCTCTATCGCATTAATCTTCATGACTGGAAAAATCGCCTCTCTTACCCCATCAGTTGTTGAAATATTTCTTTAGGAGTGAAAAAGTTTAATATTTTTCTTGGTCTTTCATTTAATTGGTTTTGTGCAAATTTAATTTCCTCTAAAGTAACTCTACTAAAATCTGTTCTCTCAGGAAAATACTCTCGAATAAATGCATTAGGGCTTTCTGTTGTCCTCCTCTGCAAAAGGCTTTTTGGATCTAAAAAACACACTTTTACACCCATCTCTTCAGAAAAAATCTTATGCTCTACCATTTTTAATTCTCTATCTCCTGGCATAGATAAACGGTCTGATAAATCTATTTTATGTAAAACTTCTGAAAAGGACTCTCTTATAGACTTTGCATTTTTCTTTCCTAAAACGGGAACAAGAATTACATAACGACTTCTTTTTTCTACCAAAGTTCCTAAGGCACTTTTATAATTCCTCCCTATAATTAAATCTCCTTCCCAATCCCCAGGAACTTCTTTGCCACCTAAAACATCCTCTGAAATTCGACCTCTATACGCATGAACATCTACCTCATCTTTGACTAGCTTTCTTTGCGATATTAAAAAACTTATAAAGAGCTGTCGTAATGCTCCTTGAGGAACTGCATAAATGTATTTGCCTATAGACTCTATTTCTTCAAAAGGCAATTTTCTACATTTTTCCATTTTTATACTTTACCTAAGTTATTTACTGAGCTACTTAAAAAGTTAAGTTTTTATTTAGCATTCCATTATAAAATAAATTAGTTTAAACTTCCAATCTTTTAATTCTAGGGTTTCTATGATTTCTTCAATTCAAAACTTTTTCTTTCCCCCTACACAAATTACAAGCTCTGTTACTCCTACCCCATTCTACAATCCCTCCACTTCATCCTTATCTTCTCTCAAAAAATCGGATAGAACCCATGAACCTAAAAGCATCGACTTTTTAACTATCACTCCTCAAAATCAACAAGTGATTCAACTTCTCCTTAAAGAACTTGCCACGTCATCTGTCTTTCTTCTAGCATACAACACTCTTAGCCTCATAAAAACAGGAACCTCTTTAAGCGAAGAAGTCCACCCTTATCGTTTCCTTTTAGAAATTCTTTTGAATCCAGCTTCTAATAAGCATTTCAGAAAACTCTATGAAGAAAAAGATCAAATCTTTTCCGGAAGAAACCAAATTTGGAATGATTTTGCTAGAAACTTAGGTAAAACATTTAAAAAAGAAGCTGAAAATATTGCTGCCTATACATTTTCTTTTGCAGCATCCCTTGAAGCCGATCCCGTTAAGGTTGAATATCACCTTCAAAAGGAAGACTGGGATGGGCTCCTTACTTACATTATAACATTATAAGTGATCGACGACGTTCGCTACAAGACCGCTCCAACCTGTCTGGTGAGAAGCCCCAAGACCTCTTCCTGTCTCAGCATGATAGTGCTCGTAAAAGAGAATAAGGTCTTTCCAATATGGATCTTCTTGATAGAGAAGAGAGTCTCCATGAACAGGCCTATACCCCGAAGAATTTTTTCGAAAAGGAGCCATGAGAGATTCCTTAAGTTCTGAGCTAAGATCCTTTAGGGTTCTTTTTGACGCATCCACAGTAAAATCTTCTCCAACCGTTTCCATTAAACTTCCTAAAGCATCCAGTAGCAAATAATTAGTTGGAAACCAAATAGGGCCTCTCCAATTGGAATTACCTCCCTTAATTCTCTCTATGGACTCGCCAGGCTCATAACCTACAGACATCGACTGAAATTGTAAGGGGTTTTTTTCATGAAATTTAGAAACGCTTCTAAGCCCATAGTCCGATAAAAATTCTTGAGGATCAAAAACCCGAGACAACACTTTTTTCATCTGACTTAAATTCATCATAGAAAACAGAAACTTACCGTTTATTTCTATAACACATCGGTCTACATCCTCTTTATTATGACTTCTAAACAATAAAAACCTTTCGTAAAACTCCGGATGCGCTTTCATCTCTTTTTCCTCTAAAAAGAGAAGAGAATAAAAAGGAATAATCCCTACAAAAGACCGAACCTTTAACTGTTCCTTTTTTCCTTCAGGAGTTAAAATCACATCATAAAAAAACCCATCCTCTTCATTCCACATATTATCAGGTTCATGAAGAGTTCGACTAATATAGATAAACTGTTCAAAATAACTGGTTGCTAACGATTCATATATTGGTTCTTTTTCAGCAAGTTCCAGAGCAATTCTCATCATCCATAATGTATAAAACCCCATCCACCCCATGGCATCCGACTGTTCAATCGTTCCGCCTCCCGGCAAGGGCTTACTCCTGTCAATGACAGAAATATTATCCAGACCTAAAAACCCCCCTTCAAAACAGTTGTTGCCTAACTTATCGACCTTATTCACCCACCAGCTAAAATTCTCTATCAGCTTTAAAAATCCAAAAAGTAAAAAATCTCGATCTCCCGTTCCTCTAATCTTGATTTCTTTTTCATATACTTTCCAAAAAGACCAAGCCTGTACAGGCGGATTAAGGTCTGAAAAATTCCATTCATAGGCGGGGATCTGTCCATTAACATTTTGAAACCAGTGTTTAAGTAAAAGAGAAAGCTGCTCTTTAGAAAAGTCAATATCTACCAAAGAAATTGCATAGGCCTGAAAACTTAAATCCCAGGCTGCAAACCACGGATATTCCCATTTGTCCGGCATAGACATTACATCACAAGCATAAAGCTGGCT
Organism: Chlamydia trachomatis; assembly: GCA_945898205.1. Classification (GTDB taxonomy): domain Bacteria; phylum Chlamydiota; class Chlamydiia; order Chlamydiales; family Rhabdochlamydiaceae; genus CAIJXB01. Next base: position 39,826 of record CAMDHO010000014.1, read on the forward strand.
CCATTTACCATTTCGAATTTCACCTCTTTTAGAGGGAGGTGAAATAGAATTGTCCCCATTAAGCCACTCTTTTACGTCATAAATATAAAGCTGCTGACTCCAAATCATCCCTGCTAAAGCCGCTCTTTGAATTCCCCTGTCTTCTTTTGTAAGTTGCTTGTTTTGTATCGCATTATAAAATTCATCCGCTTCCTCTTTTCTTTTAGCAATCCAAGTTTCGACATCTTTTAAAGGATTTGAAAGCTTTTTAGAACTTAATCGCAATAAAAGAACATAAGGCTCCTTAGGTTGGATTAGAACAGGTCCATAATGAAAACACGATTTACTTCCTTCGTTTTTTGAAACACAATCCTCTTGTTCGACTATATAACGATGAAATGCATCTTTAACATGCGGAGTACGACTTGGCACCTGAGGACCCCAAATGCGCTCATTATTCGTTTCATTGTTAGTAAAAAGAACTTCTTGAGGTGTTTTCCCATATAAGTACATAGAAGTCTTCTGATAAGGCAGATTTGTTCTTAAAGGACGTAAACAGTTAGTTGCATCAGCAAAAAGAGTTGTCATTTCTTGATCTTCTTCGAATATTTGAATAGTTGGAATTTCTAATAAATCATCCTTCCAACTCCAACGGTTTCGAAACCACAAGTGCGGAAGAATATGCAATATTGCAGGCTCCGCGCTTCGATTCCAAACTTCTATCTTAATACAAATGTCTTCTACATCTGCTTTGGCATATTCTATAAAAATATCAAAGTATTTCCCTTGATCTAATACCCCTGTATCATAGATTTCAAACTCTCTTTCTAATGCTGATCTTTTTTTATTTTCTTCTAGAAGTTGTTCATACGGAAAAGCTTCTTGCGGATATTTATAGAGAAATTTCAAATAGGATTGCGTCGGAGTCGCATCTTGATAGTAATAACACTCTTTGACATCTTCTCCGTGATTTCCTTCATTTGGATTTAATCCAAATAGACGCTCTTTTAAAATAGGATCTTTTCCATTCCAAAAGGCAAAGGAAAATGCTAAACTTTGAAAATAATCAGAAATTCCAGCAAGACCATCTTCGCCCCAACGATAAGCCTTTGACCTTGCCATATCATGCGTTAAATAGCTCCAAGCATCCCCATTTTCGCTATAATCTTCTCTTACAGTCCCCCAAGACCGCTCAGAAAGATAGGCCCCCCATTTTTTCCAAGGAGGAATTACCTCCTCTCCCTTTATTTTAAGACGCTTATGCTCTTGAGAGTTTTCTTGCATGTTCACCTTGGTAAATTTTGCACTTTAAATGCGAGAGCCATAACTTCTTGTAAATGCCATAAAACTTCTTGATTTTTGCTGTTTTTCTGAGATAGCTCTATAGCTTTTTGCATGTGACAAATTATATTCTGAAAAGCAAGAAAAGCATCTTGGCTCGTAACATCCATTTTTACTGCTTTAATATTTTCAATAAATGAAATGTATAACAGTATATTGCTACTACTTTCTTGAGAGCTCTTATACAGACGTTGAAGTTCTGGCCTTAAAATGTCAGATACGTCTTTAATTTGCTTGTGGAGGTTCGAATCGTTTGGAGTAATTCCCTCTTGATTTCCTATATGATCTTTCATAAAACACCTTGTAAACAAAATTTTAAGACATAAAATTGAACTGTAAAAAAAAAAGTATATTCTCTCAAGAAAAATCCTAAAAAAATAGACTTGAAACTTCTTATTCTTTAAACTGTGCTTTCCTAACCTTTACGAACCTTTTTCTATGAAAACTTCTTATAAAGTCACCATCTTTATCTTTTCTTTCCTTGCCCTGAACTTCCTTTGCAAGAGTTTAACCGATGATTTTTCCAGCTACTACCTTTTGCCCCCAGCTCCTTCCGGGTCTGAGTGGACCACAAATCAGGCCCCTCAAAATCTAGATGAAATACTTTCACAAAAATACACTTATTTGGATAATGCTAAGGGAAAACAATCCTATGTATTTGTTTCTGAAGATAAAATGCATGTCCTTAAACTCTTCAAACCTTTAAGTCCTTTTCTAGCATTTTCCTTGTTTGGAAAGACCTTTCATATTGGCCTCGCAAAAATACCTTTTGTTAAAGCCTTATCTATTAAACCCTCATCAGACTCCTATCTTAGAACTCGAGATCTTGAATTTCAAAGCTACATCAACTCCTTTTTTCTCCTTCCTGAAGAAACAAAACTTGAATATATCCATTTAGCAACAACAAACCACCTTCAAAAAAAACTGAAAATCTATGATAAAATTGGAGTCCTTCACACGATCGATCTAGACTCTTCGAGCTTTTTAATCCAAAAAAAAACAGACCTTCTCTACCCCACCCTTTCTCGGTTGCTTAAAAATAAAGAAACTCAAAAAGCAAAACTCCTTCTAAAAAACTTTGTTGAATTTTATTTCTATCTAATTGAAAAAGACATCGTAAATCCTACCACCTTAGAAAAAAAACTTGGCTGTTTCGACTTAAAAACCATACAAATTGATGTGGGAAGAGTCTTAAGACCTCAAGATCTCCAACTAGCTGACTTTAAAGTCCCTTTAACGCAGATTTACCAATCAACCGCTCACATGAAAAAATGGCTTAAATCTAGATCTCCAGAACTCTATATTTATTTAAAACAAATTGAAGAGGATCTTATCCAAGAGAAGTCTGGCTCTTTACCTAAAGAACTTAACTGAAAAGTAAGGGTTTTTTATATCAGACCATTTTGGAGTAACCTAAAAAAACCTTTAACTCAAGAAAAACCTCTTTCATATCAGGGACTTCTGTTAAGTCAGGAGAAAGCATCTTTTTTATTAAATCCTTTACAAGTAAAGGAACTGTTGCTGGCAATTCTTTATAAGCGCTTGATGGATCTAGAAAACCTCTTACTAATCCCATACTTGTACCCACATCTTTTTTAACAGGTTGTTCTCTAGGCAATAGTTCGTGGAAGGGGCTTTAAACTAGATCTGGGATGATTGTATACAGCTAATAACACCTAGGATTCTCCATATAAAAGACCCATTTGAATATGGTCTGCATTTTTGTAAGCACTTGATATCCAACGTGAGTCATTATCAAGGAAAAGATGTGGGTACAAGTATGTCTCTAGAGAGGGGGCAAACGAAAAAAGTCCTAAAGACTGGACTGTTAAAGAGGAATTTGAATCTATTATGGAATCTTCAAATTTTTCTCAGGAAGAGATAGGTCAATATTGTCGTAAACGCGGAATTTTCCCTCATCACCTAGACTCATGGAAAGTTGAATTTCTCAATTTGCAAAACAAGCAAAAAACAGATAATAATAGCGAAATAAAAAACCTAAAAAGCCAAATTAAATCTTTGAATATTAAATTGAGACGTAAGGAAAAAGCTTTAGCAGAAGCCGCAACCTTATTAGTTCTTAAAAAAAAAGTCCACGATCTTTGGAATCACGACGAGGAAGATTAAATTCTAAAGATGAAAAAAGAAAAATCTTAGAATTAATCAATGATGCCTGCAAAGCTGGAGCTAAACAAAAAGCGGCTTGTGAGATTCTAGGCATCTCTTCAAAAACTATTCAACGTTGGAATTGTAAAAAAGACTTGAAAGATAAACGAAATGACAGAAAAACTTGTCCTCATAACAAGTTAAGCAACGAAGAAAGGGCTCTACTTTTACAACTAGTAAATGAACCTGAATATGCAGCACTGTCGCCAGCTCAAATTGTGCCTTCGCTGGCAGATAAAGGTCTGTATTTAGCATCTGAGTCGACTTTTTATAGGATATTGAAGGAAGAGAAGCAATTAGAGCATAGGCATAGAAGTAAACCTCGTACTTTGCACAAACCTAAAGCATTAAGAGCTACGGGTCCAAATCAAATTTATACATGGGATATCACTTATCTTCGATCATTGATTCTAGGACACTTCTATTATCTTTATCTGATGATGGATATTTACAGTCGTAAAATCGTAGGGTGGCAGGTCTATGATAGAGAAAGTTCTGAGCATGCTTCGGACCTCTTAGAAGCTACCTGTCAAGAAGAAGGAATTAAAAAAGATCAAGTAACTTTACATTCAGATAACGGGAGTCCTATGAAAGGAGCTAAGATGTTATCAACAATGCAAAGATTAGGAATTGTCCCTTCATTTAGTCGACCTGGGGTTAGTGATGACAATCCTTTTTCAGAAGCGCTTTTTAGAACAGTAAAATATAGCCCAATCTATCCTGAAAAACCGTTTGAAACGTTGGAAGCAGCAAGAGAGTGGATGTGTGAGTTTGTAAAATGGTATAACTTTAAACATTTACACAGTGGAATCAAATTTGTGACCCCAGTTCAAAGACATACAAACGTTTATGAAATAATTTTAAAATATCGAGATGAAGTATATAAAAAAGCCAAAAACAAAAATCCTTATAGATGGAGCAAAAACACTAGAAATTGGAATAAAGATAAAGTGGTGCTACTAAATCCGGAAAGATCTTGAAAAAGTTGAATTCCTTCTTAACAATAGACCACGAAAAGTATTAGACTTTGAAACGCCACAAGAGGTTTTTAGCCGGCTGACTAGAGAACCATCATTTGTTGCACTTCGAGGTTGAAAGGGCGGGTCTAAAAATTTACCAAGCATGAAAACTCCTGTAAATCTCAGTATAGCAAGGGATAAAGTCCCTTTGCAATCATTTTCTTAGATTGAAATCTAAAGTGTTTTTAATTATCTAGAACCGTAATTTTTAATAAACGTATAGAAAGAATAGATTTCTCCCTATAGAGATTCAATCTCTTCCTTGGATAACTGTGTTATAGACTGAACAACAGAAATAGAAGTGCCTATCTTAAGTAAATTGCGTGCCACATCTTTAATAGCTAGCATTTTTTCTTGCTCAGCTTTT